>CAZBYM010000111.1:3327-10111 GCA_964495745.1 uncultured Chryseobacterium sp.
AATTAGGATGACTCTAATTCACCACAAAACTCTTCACACCCGAATAATTCTTCCCTTTGAAATGCGCATAATACATTCCTGATGTTCCTGTGAAATGCACATTGTAAGAGCTGCTTCCGGAAAGTGATTGCGTATGTGCAACTCGTCCCATCACATCAATAATTTCCAGAGAATATTCTTCTGTTGCATTTTCTCCACTCATTGTTACAGTGAAATTTCCATGGTTAGGAGAAGGAAAAAGATTCATGGTTACTGGCGCCACAACTGAATTTTGCACCTGTGTGAAAACATCCAGATCAGTTGCCCAGATTCCTCTTCCAAATGTGCTGACATAAATTCTGTTCAAGGTTACATTGAAATCAATGTCGCTCACAATTACGTTTGGCAATCCAAGACTTTGATTCACCCAAGTACTGCTTGTTGAAGTTAGAACATAAACACCAATATCGGTTCCAATCATCACATCACCGCTTCCTCCTGGAACATACTTGATGCAGTTCACGGGAATATTCGGAAGATTGTAAGAAATATTGGTCCAGTTCGTTCCTCCATTTATACTACGAAAAACTTTATTGCCTGTGGAAAATCCCGCCATAGTAACATAAATTGTATTTGCGTCATTCTCTGAAATTTCAACTGAAGTGTAGTACAACGAATCTGGTAATCCTGAAGTGATATCCGTCCACAGACCGCCACCATTAATTGTTCTGAACAAACGCGAAGGTTCATTCGCTTCGTAGCGGATGCGTTTTGCAGCGAGCAATGAATTGCTGTTAGAATTGGAAACGGCAAGCGCGCTTAACTCACAGTTAGTATTGACAACAGGAAAACTTGAAATCGCAGTCCAGTTGTCTCCATTGTCACTCGACTTCATTACGTTTTCAAATCCTACGTACAAAGTGCCAGGAATATTATAGTCGCCAATAATTGGAGTTGTCCATTCTCCGTTTTCACCATTTACGTTTGGATTCATTCCCCAATTGGTTACACCATCATCAAACGAACGCGAAAATCCACCGTATTGACTTGAACCTATCACCATATCATCATCAAGTGGATCCAGATAGTTGTCCATTCCATCTCCACCAAATAATGTACTCCACGTCGCGTTGTCGTAATAGAAAATGGCATTGTCTTGTGAACCTGCTGCCAATCGTCCTGATCCGTTACGCGAACTTGAAACGCGATAGAAAGATGTGACTTGCATATCATTGCTGATGTTGACCCAATTCGTTGGCCACGGATTATTAGATTGCGCACTTGCCCAAGTTTGTGTTACAATGTTTGCGGTTCTGTACAGTCCTCCGTCACAACACAAAAACATATTTCCACTTACAGGTTGCTGAGCAAGAAAATGAATGTCGGCGTGTACTGTTGGTCCGTAACTTAATGTCCAGTGACTTGCCGGATCAAAATTATTTCCACCATCGGTCGAGCCCCACAAATTTATTCCACCAACATAAATAACATCGCGGTTTGACTGACTCACAACTGCGCCAACATCATAAGTTCCTTGGCCTCCATTATTAAAACCTTCATCCCATTCAAGAATGTTTAACGCTGGAGCGATGTACGTCCAGTTTGTGCCGGCATTGATCGTTTTGTAAATCCCGTGAAGTCCGCCAAACAAATCAGTTGTTATTGCATAAACGTAATTCGGATCCGAAGGCGCTATCGCAAGTTTTACGCGTTGAACAGTTCCTGTTCCTGGAATTCCTGTTGTAAGCAAATTCCAATTCAAACCGAAGTTGGTCGACTTATAAATTGCTGCATTGCCTGCGTTAGCATTCGCCACCCAACCTGTTGCTGCATACAAAATATTCGGTGAATTCGGATCTTGAACCATATCCCAGAATAGTCCGGAGTTCATAAGAGTCCATGAAACACCTGCATTGGTAGAACGATACATTCCGCTCACTCCGCAGGCAAGAATTTCATTGCTGTTATTTGGATTTACAATTATTTTACGAATGAGAGAACCGTCACCGTCAGTTAAATTGAATGAAAGTCCCGTTGCCTGCCAGGTTGTTCCGCCATCCGTGCTTTTGTAAACACCAAGGCCATAATGTGTGTTTCGTTTTCTCGCGTTAAGTAAAAGTCCAAATCCAATGTATTCGAAATCGCAAACAGAAATATACATAGTGCTATCAGGATCGTTAGGATCAAGCACAATATCACTTATACGAAGTATTGGAAGTTGATCTGTCAATGGAGTCCAGCTCAAACCATTATTTGTTGTTTTCCATACTCCGCCTTGTGCAACACCAACGTAATATATGTTCGGATTCGTTGGATGAAACGCAATGCAATTCATTCTGCCGATTCCATTTTCCATGTAGCCGGTTAAGTTGTTCGGAACATAATCGGGACCAACCGGGAACCAAGCGTTGTATGCAACTTCATTTGGACCCGATGGCTGTCGTTGACTTGCAGATTCTGTTGCGGCTCGCAAATAATCACTTGCATCACCGGGTTCTCCTTGCCCATCGGTATGCATCAGTATTTCCATCTCCCACCGTTTGAAAAACTTCCAGCCTTTTGTTCGGTTGAGATCAGTTGTGTCTGCCCAACTTTGATACTGTTTTTGCATTTCTACAAACGTCAAAGGTCTGTCAGTTGTATTATTGATGAATTTCTGTGCACCACAATTCAATGCAAACAACATCGCAGCAAAAAATAATATGTTTTTCATTTGATAATTTCTTATTATTCAAATCTACAACTTTCCCGTGCTCTTGCCTACTGAATCCTGAGCCTATCGAATGAGCCTACTGGATCCTGAGCCTGACGAATGGCCCACGGACTCCCGTCTCCTGTCTGTCGTCTCTCATCTATCAATCACTATCTTTACACCGTGCGACTCTTCGGATACATCTTCTATTATTATCTCCGGTACTCATTCTCTATTTGGCTGGGATATTTCTATCGATTTAACAGAAAATCTCACACTTCAGGAAGCGAACGAATTCCGATGGACAAACCGGTTCTGTTTTGCTGTAATCACCCCAACGCTTTTATGGATGCGATAATGGTTGGCTCTGCAATTCCAAGACGTGGATGGTTTTTAGCTCGTTCTGATGCTTTCAGAAATAAAACACTTGCAAAGTTTTATGGGTTCATTGGTATTATTCCGATATATCGATTGCTTGAAGGCGCAGATGGACTTCAGAAGAACGATGAAACTTTTGGGCGCTGTACAGAACTTCTCGAGGAAAACAAAGCGGTTGTAATCTATTCCGAGGGATTGTGTATTCAGGAACGTCGCTTGCGCAAGATTAGAAAAGGGTCGGCAAGAATTGCATTTGGATCTGAGAAAAAAAATAATTTCAATCTCGGTCTGATTGTTATTCCGGTTGGAATTAATTATTCAGCAACCCCCTGGAAATTCAGAAGCTCTTTGTATGTTGAGTTCGGTGAGCCTATGCCAATGAGCGATTACAAAGAACTGTTTCTTCAGGACAAGGCTCGTGCCATGAATCTTTTTACGCAAGAGTTAGAAGCGCGCATGAAAAAATTGCTGGTCAACATTGACGACAAAGAGAATGATAAGCTCGTCAACACCCTCGAAGAAATGTTGCTTAGTGATTGGTGTAAAGATGCGGGACTTGATTTTAGAAATCAGAAAGAATCGCACATCATTTCAAAGAAAATAGCAGAGACCATTAACGCGCTTGCAATAAACGACCCTGAACAACTTAGATTGCTTTCCGAGCAGGTAAAAAACTATTCCGCCACTCTTAGAAAACATAATTTGCGCGACTGGTTATTACGACCTGAACAGATTAGTTCGATGGGATTTGCAAGTGTTATGCAGGATTTCGCTTTTTTCTTTTTTCTCTTCCCGTTCTGGGTATTTGGAACGATCACAAATTACTTGCCTTACAAGATTCCATATCTCATAGCGCAAAAAACTGTAAAGAGCATAGAATGGCACGCCTCAGTGAACGGCACGATTTCCGTTTTCCTTTGGCAACTTTTTTTCGTTCTGGAAAGTCTGGCGGTTGCCCTATGTTTTCGAAATTGGTATGTTCTTGTCGCGTTCGTGATTGCTATGCCCGTATGCGGAGTAATTGCACAAGAGTATTGGCGAAGAATGAGAAAATCAACAGGCAAATCAAATTTGATACGGGTTTTCAAATCCCACAAAGAGAAAACTCAGAATCTTATTGAGCTCCGTGCGAAAATTGTTGCAGAAATGAATGCCCTGAAAACTGTCCACTGACTCACTGCGCACTCTTTTATTGTATACTGCCTCACTGCGTACTCTTTCACTGCGCACTTCTTCTTTTCAATCCTTCACCCTATTCAATCCCATCGTTTTCAACATCCAATCTGCCAACGGTTTTTCTGCCGGACGATTTTTCAAATTCAAATACCAACCCAATTTTTTGAGAACGGGAACTTTGTGCGTCTCCACGAATTCAATCAATGTTCCATCTGGATCTTCGATGTAACTGAAATGACCTGCCGCTTCTCCCATGTCAAAACTATTCGCACTATCAACTGTAAACGGGTGCCCTTTCGATTCACACAGCTTTTTCATCTTGTCCATGCCGACAATGTCGAAACACAAATGAATAAATCCGCGATCGCCCCACCAACGTCCTTCAAAAATTCTTCGCGGAGTTTTATTCAATACCTGAACAAGTTCAATCTTGCTCGCGCCCAATAATCTTGAGAATGCTCCTGCTCTGGGTTTCGAATGTTCAAGCAAGACACGACGAACTTCTACTTCACCACCAGGCAAATTCTTCAGATCATCAAACTTTCCGGTTTTATCGTAGAGAACTGTATCGTATCCAAGAATCTCCGAATAAAATTTCTTCGATTTTTCAATATCAGCAACACCAAGTAATGCTCCTGCCGGTCCGCCTGTATGTTGTTTGCCTTTTCCAAACCAATCATTCGCCGGAACAATTTCAAAAATATTTCCCCAGGGATCACGAACAAAAAAGTTGGCTTGGCCATCAGGTGATGTTGTCAATGGCCCCAAAATGTCGGCGCTTCTGCTTTTCAGAAATTCATATGACGCTTTTACATCATCCGATTTCATGCGCGTTACAAAATGCCCGATATCTCCAAGCTGAATTTCAAATGAAACCGGAACCGGAACGCGACTGGTGTATTGCCAGATTTCAAATCCGCCTCCGCCTTTCATATTCAACGCAAGAATCGCATGACGACTATGACCTTTTCCTCCTGTGTAGGGCAGCATGAGATTAGCTTCAGCAGCTTCTTCGAAAACAGGCACGTCCATTCCAAAATTCTGTCTATACCATTTGAATGCAGCATGGACATCTGGAATACCAATTCCAACTTGTTGAATTCCTGAGATAACCGGGTTGCTCATATTCGGAGAAAATTATTTCTGCAGCGAAATTAGTGGAAATTTCTACTCGTAATTCCTAACTTCATCTTTTACCTAGTAACTTGCAGCATGACATTCAAAGGAAAAACAATATTCATCACTGGCGGAAGCCGTGGAATTGGCAAAGCAATTGGATTACGACTTGCGCGTGAAGGTGCGAACGTTGTAATCGCTGCAAAAACAACTGAACCTCATCCACGTCTGGAAGGAACTATTTTTTCGGCGGCAGAAGAAATCGAAAAAGTGGGTGGAAAGTCATTTGGTGTTAAATGCGACATTCGCGAGGAAGCCGATGTCGTGAGTGCCATAAATGCTGCTGTCGAAAAATTTGGTGGAATTGATATTCTCATCAATAACGCCAGCGCAATTAACGTTTCTCCGGTTTCAATTCTTCCTCTGAAACAATATGATCTCATGCAGGACATCAACACGCGGGGAACATTTCTTGTATCACATCATTGTATTCCTCATTTGAGAAAATCGTCCAATCCACATATTCTGACGCTTTCACCTCCGTTGAATCTCGACAAGAAATGGTTTTCACATTTTGCGCCTTACGCCATATCGAAATTCGGAATGAGCATGCTCACGCTAGGAATGGCGGAAGAGTTTCGCAAGGAAGGAATCGCAGTTAATTCTTTGTGGCCACGAACAACAATTGCAACTGCAGCAATCATGAATGTTTTGGGTGGCGAAGAACTCATGAAAAAATCGCGCAAGCCGGAAATTGTTGCCGATGCAGCTGCACTTGTCCTCGCAAAAAACAGCCGCGAATTTTCCGGCAACTTTTGTATTGATGATGTAATTCTCGCTGAAGCAGGAATTACAGATCTGGCACATTACAGTTTGATTCCCGGAGCGGAATTGGCGGACGATATTTTTCTGTAGACTGTTTTGGAAAATGGAAAATAGACAATTGAAAATCTAACTAAGATATTTCCCAACAATCGGCATTCTTCTGCCCGAACTAAAAGCTTTCGAAGAAACTCTTAACACCGGAGGCATTTGTGCGCGCTTCCACTCACTTGTGTTTACAAGTTTGAGAACACGATTCACCAAAGATTCTTCAAATCCCATCTGAATTAATTCGCGTGGACCTTGTCGTTTCTCAATGTATTGAAATAATATTTTGTCGAGAATAGAATATTCCGGCAGCGAATCTGAATCTTTTTGGTTCGGACGCAATTCAGCAGAAGGAGGTTTTGTCAAAATATTTTTCGGAATAATTTCTTTATCGCGATTAATCCAATTGCATACTTCGTAGACTTCGGTTTTGTAAACATCACCAAGCACCGCATAGGTCTCGGCGTCATCTGGACAGATTGATGCTGCCTTCTCAAACGCTTTGGCGGCTCGGTCGTAATCATGTCGGGCGCGATATCTCATTCCTAACCCAAAAAGAGCTTCAAAACAATT
>CAZBYM010000112.1:0-10080 GCA_964495745.1 uncultured Chryseobacterium sp.
AGAAGGCTTGATTCACGTTTCTGAAATGTCATGGTCACAGCATTTACGCAGTGCTCAGGACTTCCTGAAAGTAAGTGATGAAGTTGATGCTATGGTATTGACTCTTGATCGTGAAGAGCGTAAGATGTCACTTGGAATCAAACAACTTACTCCTGATCCGTGGAAAGATATTCTTGACAAGTACCCGAAAGGTTCAAAACACAGTGCTAAGGTTCGCAACTTTACAAACTTTGGAATATTTGTGGAACTTGAAGAAGGAATTGATGGCTTGATTCACATTTCTGATTTGAGTTGGTCGAAAAAAATCAAGCATCCTTCTGAGTTCACAAAAATCGGAGAAGGAATTGAAGTTGTTGTTCTGGATGTAGATGTAGAAAACCGTCGTTTAAGTCTAGGACACAAACAGCTTGAAGATAACCCTTGGGATGTTTTTGAAACAGTATTCACCATTGGATCTGTACACAAAGGAACAATTACGAATTCTAACGACAAAGGCAGCGTAGTTCAGCTTCCTTATGGAGTTGAGGCGTTCTGTCCAACTAAACACTTGATGAAAACTGAAGGCGGAAACGCTAAAGTTGACGAAACAATTGACTTCAAGGTTTTGGAATTCAATAAAGAATCGAAGAAAATCATCGTTTCACATCGTAATACCGATGAGACAATCGCAATCGAAGAAAAAGAAGGCGGTGCTCGTGGAACAGGTAAGAAAGAAGTGAAGTCATCTGATGAAACGAAGAAAGCAGTGAAGAAAGTAAAAGACAACCAGGAGAAAACTACTCTTGGAGATGTTTCTTCATTGGCTGATTTGAAATCTGCACTTGAGAACAAAGAGCAGGAGTCGAAAGACTAACTACGATTTAGCCCGGACGGTGCCTCCTGCCCGGGCTTACTAAAAACTACGCCATGGTTTTTAGTTTTGATCCCTTCCGAAATACCATCGGGAGGGATTTTTTATTTGGGATCTACGCCCGGATTCAAAGGATCGTGAATATTTTTCAAAAAATAATTTGGTATTTCATGTAAAGTATTAATTTTGATATAAATTATTTATTGTCACTTATATCACTTATTATTTTATTTGTACAAACGTTTGTAAACGACTATTTGAATTATGGCTAAGTATTGTATCGATTGCGGGGAGAACCTGAACGGTAGAGCAGACAAGAAGTTCTGTTCTGACCTTTGTAGAAACAGCTTTAACAACAAGCTGAATAGCGACATGAACAACTACATGCGCAACATCAATAATACGTTGCGAAAAAATCGGCGAATTCTGGCCGACCTTACGCCCAATGAAAAATCCACCGTGCATATTGATAAGCTGACCAACGAAGGATTCTTATTTTCGTACTACACGCATTTGTATCGCACTCGAAAAGGTGACTTATATTATTTCTGTTACGAGTATGGTTATATCCGCCACTCAAATGAGTTTGTAACAATTGTTATGCGTCGTCCGGCCGGTGACAAAGTCACTGAAAAAATTGTAACGGAAATCTCCATCGCTTCTTAGTATTTTGGTACAATTAACTTTTGTGCGTTGATAATTAGGCAGATATTTCCTAATATTATCATCCATTGAGGCGTTTCTTTAGCATATTGAACTAACGATATTAAGATGGCTAAGAAGGGGATTTTGTATTCGGGGATTTTGACTCTATGTCTTGCGTTTATACGACTAAGTGCGCAGGAAAACGTCAGATATTTACATAGCGACTTGCTTCCTGTCTCTCATCTGAATGACTCTGTTTTGGGTTATGTAGTTAAAACACATCAAATTTATGCCGAAGGACTTGACACACTTCCGCAGATTGTGTTTTGGCAACGTGTTATGAATCTTACACCGGATTCCGGAATAATCAACATGCAAGGTCATCGCACGATTTATTCTTCGTGGTCAACTGCCGAATGGGATAAATTGGGTGAAGACAAGCAAATGGCTTATCGTGATAGTATTCGTAAGGCACATGGAATTGCGGACTCAGTCAAAATATTTTATACCGCAGGTAAAAATGATTTTTATAACGCTAATGGTGTAATATCAGATATTCACAATGGTGTTCCAATTTTTATCCGTGAAAATGTTGATCCTTTCTATGCGCAGGCGATTCTTCTTATCGAAAGCCCTGGAAAAGTTAGAAAGTCAAATGCCGGTGCTGTTGGTTCATTTCAACTCATGAGTGGTGTTGCAAAAAGTATGGGGTTGCGCGTTAACAAGAAAATTGATGAACGCAAGGATTTTGACAAATCAGCCTGGGCAGCAGCGAAACTTATTCGCACTGTTTGTATTCCTCAAGTTAATGCGATGTTGACGGAGCGTGGAATTGCGTTGGATTCAACTGAATTGTGGTATCGTTTGCTTGTCCTTCACGTGTATCACGCAGGTTCCGGCAATGTAAAAGCAGCGCTTAATGTAATTCAACCGACAGAAGGTGGGATGTGGCTTATTCGTCGTTTATGGGTAACAAAAGCGGCAAGTTTTGGAAACGCATCACAGAATTATTCTCAATTAGCGGTTTCTGCAATGATCGAAATGGATATTGCCTTAAAAAAGCGAGATTTACTTAGTCCGCCTATTGATCCGAAAATCGACGAAAAGTAAAATGGTTAATAAAATGCCCTCCCCAATCGGAGGGTTTTTTATTGATTAACCGTTTGAAAACAATATATTTACGTAACAAAACTGTTTTCATGAGTACACTCTACAAGAATTACTCATTCATTTTTCTGCTTGCTTTTGCAGTTCTTTTCTCTCCCCGTATTAAAGCTCAAGTAGTTATTAATGAATTTTCATGTGCCAATGTTAGTGGCATTCCTGACAATTACGGTCAATTCAATGACTGGGTTGAACTCTACAACTCGGGCAGCTCGGCTGTAAGTCTGACGGGTTATTACATGAGTGATAATGCAACAAACCCAATGAAATGGGCATTCCCAAGTGGTTCTATCGCTGCGGGAGGATACGTTCGTGTGATTTGTTCCGGATTGAATGTGGTAAGCGGAATGTGGTATCACACCGATTACAAAATGACTCAGTGCAAACCAGAAGAGATTGTGTTCTCAGATGCTGCCGGAAATATTCTTGATTCAATCACACTTAAGAGAAATCAAACGAATCATTCATGGGGAAGAACGACAGATGGTGGCGCAACGTGGAGCGTTTTTCTTACTCCAACATTAGGAGCAAGTAATGGCGCGGGAACGCCGTATAGTCCGTATGCAACAACGCCAATTTTCAGTGTACAACCTGGATTTTATCCTGGAGCACAGACGGTGACAATTTCTACGCCTGATCCGAATATCACAATACATTACACTACAAATGGATTTGAACCGACAGCATCTGATCCAACATACAGTACGCCAATCTCTGTCAGCACAACACGTGTTGTACGTGCGCGTGCATTTAGCAGTACTTCTACAATTCCAGCATCATTCATTGAGAGTAATTCATATTTCATTGGCATTACACATACCACAGCGGTTGTGTCTGTCTATGGAGATGGATTAATGTCTCTCATGAATGGAGGATGGAGTGATGAACCTGTTACGGGACTTGAGTACTTCGACAAGACAGGCGTTTTTCGCACCGAGGTTACCGGCAATTCCAACAAGCATGGAAATGATTCATGGGCATATGATCAACGTGGAATCGATTTCGTGTCACATGATCAAATGGGTTACAACGACGCATTGGATTGGAAACTCTTCCGAAGAAAAGGGCGCGATAAATTTCAAAAAGTAATTTTGAAACCTGCAGCGAATGATAATTATCCATTTGAAAATGGCGCGCACATTCGCGATGCGTATTGTCACGACATTTCTCAGGAGGCTGGATTACACCTTGACGAAAGAACTCAGGAGCCTTGCGTGCTTTATTGCAATGGTGCTTATTGGGGAGTTTATGAAATACGCGAGAAAGTTGACGATCATGATTTCACTGATTTCTATTACAATCAGGATGCAAACAATCTACAATTCCTGAAAACGTGGGGTGGTACCTGGTCTGAGTACGGCGGAACACAAGCTCAAACGGATTGGAATGCATTTGTAACATTTGTCACTTCGAATAGCATGGCGAATGCGACCAATTGGGCGTACGTTGACAGTGTTTACAATTGGAAAAGTCTCGCCGATTACATGATTCTTAATTCAATATGTGTTACATCCGATTGGTTGAATTGGAATACCGCTTGGTGGCGTGGTATGGATACTTTAGGCGACAAGAAAAAATGGCGTTATGCGCTTTGGGACAATGATGCAACGTTTGGTCACTACATCAACTACACAGGAATTCCGGACACATCGCCGAATGCAGATCCTTGCGATCCTGAATCGTTACCGGATCCAGGAGGACAAGGTCACGTACCTATTGTGAATGCATTGATGACGAACGCGACCTTCAGGCAATATTATGTCAACCGTTTCGCGGATTTGATGAATACCACGTTCAGTTGTGATTCTATGTTGGCACGCTTAGATTCAATGATTCTTGAGATTCAACCTGAGATGCCGGGACAATGCGCCAAGTGGGGTGGAACCATGGGCGGATGGACCAACAACGTAACTGCATTGCGGACTTACATTTCTACTCGTTGCACTACTCTTGTTCAGGGAATGATCGATTGCTACGGTTTGAATGGACCATATGATATTACTATTGACGTTCTTCCAGTTGGTGCAGGAACGGTTCAGATCAATTCACTTAACCTTGATCAGTTCCCTTGGACAGGAACTTATTATGGAGGAATTCCCATCATTCTGCAAACAGCTCCTACTTCTACACAATACACTTTCGACTATTGGGAAATGGTGAATGTGCCTTCTCCGAATGCGAACAGTGATAGTATTACAACTGATTTGACTCAAGTCGATTACATCATCGCACATTACAAGGAACAGGAAATTCTTTCCAACGTATTTATCCCTAATGCGTTCTCTCCAAATGGAGATAACAATAACGATATGATGTTTATTCACGGACTTGATCCGTTGCAGACGTTTGAGTTCATTGTTTTCAATCGTTGGGGACAGCAGGTTTTCTCTACGACAAGTATGTCTATTGGATGGGATGGAAAAACGGAAGGGAAAGAAAATCCAAGTGATGTATATGCGTACATGATTAAAGTGAGCAATCCGGATGGTTCTTCTGAGTCGAAGTCAGGGAACATCACACTAATGCGTTAAATCAAGAAAGAAGAAGCCGGTTATGCGAGGCCACGAAGACACAATGGCACAAGGGGCCACAAAGAAATCACTTCGAGTGGCTTCGCGGCTTAGTGCCTTGGTGGCGTTCTTGTTTTGCATAAACACTTCCGTGAAATCTCAGGATATTCATTTCTCGCAATTCAGCGAAACTCCTTTGCATCTGAATCCTGCTTATACCGGATTGTTTGATGGAATCGCGCGCGTGTCTTTACATCATCGCAATCAATGGACAGCAATGGGGAGTCCGTACAAAACTTCCGCAGCATATTTTGATTTTCAATTAGGAAATCCCGGAGGTGCAGCGCGAATGGGAATTGGAGGATTCGTGTACAAGGACCAAGCCGGAGATTCGAAACTCGGAACTTTTCAAGGAGCACTTTCACTAAGTGGGATTGTCAAAATAGATGATCGGAGTACATTCTCTGCCGGAATTCAAGGCGGATATGCACAACGATCTGCTACAACTGCAGAATTACAGTGGGAAAATCAATACATCAATGGTGCGTATGATCCAGATGCAAGTGCCGGCGAAGGAAATTTACTTTCATCTTTTCCGTATGCAGATTTCGCCGGAGGAATTGCCTACCAGTTCAGAAATGTTTCCGGAAGTTTGGTTGGTAAAGACGTATTTGAATTGAATGTAGGAATGTCGATGTTCCACATTAATAAGCCGGAACAAAAATTTCATGGTGGTGGCGATGATGTTGTAGATAGACGAATTGTCCTTCACACTCTTGTTCGTTATGATTTACCGGGAACAGCTTGGTCTTTGAGACCTTCTGTGACGTACATGAAACAAGGTGTTGGAAGTAATTTAGTTTTCGGTGGAGCCGTTCGCTATAGAATCAGGAACGGTACAAAAATTACGAACTTCTTCAGCGAATCCGGAATTGGATTGGGTTGCCATTACAGATTGAAGGACGCAATTATTCCGCAGGTGTATTACGATCTTGGAGATTTTTTCGTTGGATTCGCTTACGATATCAACACTTCGAAATATTCGACTGTTTCGAAGTCGCAGGGCGGATGGGAAGTCACAATTCGTTACGCGAATCTAAATGGTGCGCTATATAAAAACAGAAAGTAATTGGTCTAATGAAACTGTTTGATAAACTGTGGTGGCGAGAGTTTTATAAAAAGTACCTCACACAATTCCCTGATTTTCTACAATACATTATCCTTCTTGTTGGAGGACTGATCATGTTTATTTTCTTCCTGTAGTTTCGGGTTCGCCTGCGGCGGGCCTGCCTACCGGACAGGCAGGCTTTACACGGCGAATAACGTAAACGGCTGACGTGTGTTACCCAAGAGCCCGCGGCGCGATCACTTAAGTGATCCAATTAGTATGATTAATCAGAAATTCAACCGCTCTGGATCTATTTTGGAATGGTGATTTTCTTCCGGCCATTTACTTTAAATACATTCGGTTCAACTGTTGGTTCGATTGATTTGTACTTCGCAGGAACAACAACAAAACCATTCTTGTCAACTAAACCATAACGTCCTGTTGGGCCATGCTTGTAAATTGTGTATTGCTGATCAACAATCGGATAAGATGTTTGAATGTCGAAATCAACATACCGCCAATACACTGCTATGTAAATCGAATCCAACACCACAAAGCCGGAGTCTGCATCAACTATGGTACACATTGCACGTTTCTCCTCAGAATCTTCCGTGTTAACATAGTCGAAGTCGTATGTTTCCAAAAGCAAGATTCGCGACGACTTTCCTTTGCCAAGCATTACTCTTTCATCAGAATAACCAGCGTACGTTGAAGGTGTAAATAACCAGCAAGATGAGTCGCAATAGAAAAAATACATGTAGACTGAATCATTTTGGTAAATACGCGCCGATACAAGGTTTGTTTCGGGTTCATCCATTTGAGCTGTTCGGAATTCAGGAATTGGCAACAACGAATATTGTTCATTGTTTTTTTTAATGATCACATATTTGGCAGAATACCCGTCCGCTTCCTCGTAATTGGCACCTGAAAAGTAACCGAAACCAAGATCTTCCATCAAAACATAATTGTCAGCCGGAGAAGGATTCGAATTTGTGGCAGAGGCCAGATCATTTTGCATTCTCTTGAGCCATTCAATACATTCTTCTCGTGAAATTTCCTTATTCACAACTCTGCGATAAATAAACGCACACATACTTCCTCTGACGTAGGTGTAGTTTTCAGATGATTCAACTATCGCTTTTTCCCTTTCAATGTTGAATGTATCCGCAAAAGCAATTCCTTCTTTAAGCATTTCCAGATAGGCTTGCTGCTCAGGGACACTCATGATAGAATAAGCATCTCTGTAAACCGGCATCAACCATGTGTACAACAATTCGCGCAACACTTTACTTCCGAAAATGCTTTTCTTCAATACTTCGCGGTTGGTCGAATCAGAAACATAATCATACCCGAATTCCTTCATTGCCGCTGTGCTGTCGTCATGATACCATTCATATCCGGAATCAAGGAAATCTCTTCCTGCATCAATACGTCCCATCCGCAGATGCCAGGTTTGAAACCAACTGACAGAACCATTCACAGCATTTGTATAGTCAATTCGAATTGGAATTCCAGAAACTACACCTTGGGGCGCCGGACCAAAATTGTATTCAAAATTGTGATTCCCCGGATCTTCTGACTTATCCAGTTTTACTTTTTGGTTAATGTTCTCGCCGGGTTTCAAGACGAGAATTCTGTTTTGTGCTTGGACAATTCCAACACTTGATAGAATGAAGAAGAGTATGGCGCGTTTCATAGTGGACTTTGTTATTGGATGCGATGAACGAATTTAATCCATAAAATCAGATGTATACAAATTGCATTGTAAACTCCAATTCCAATCAAATTGGCGGGAATTCCTATTTCTTGAGTAAATCGAGAAGTTACCTTTGTTGTAAATTATGCACACACAATCTCCCACTTTGCTCAAATTAACCCGCGCCGGCACCGATGATGTACACGCAATAACTCAACTTGCAGAGACAATCTGGCGTGTTCATTATCCTTCGATTATCGGGAACGATCAAGTCGAATATATGCTGAAGAATTTATGCTCACAAGACAATGTTGTTGAGCAAATGGCCAAAGGACAGGATTTTTTCTTCGTCGATACTGATGCGATTCGTATTGGTTACGTCGCAATTAGCTTTCCTGCACAAGAAGAAATGTTCATTCATAAATTCTACATCGATTCTGAAGAACAGGGCCGTGGAGTGGGGAAGAAGGTTTTTGCAAATTTGCTAGAACAAAATCCACACGTAAATTCAATACGGCTTACTGTAAACAGGAAGAATTACAAGTCCATCAATTTCTATTTCCGTTTGGGATTCAAAATTGAAGAAGTGAAAGATTTTGATATCGGAGAAGGATATTTTATGGAAGACTTTGTCATGATCTGGGTGCGACGATAATTGAACATTCAACACCAGGTTTCAAAAATAACCAGGTCGTTGCTTTCGGCGCTTCAAAGCACTCGTGATGTACTGGTAATCCAAATAGTACAACACGCGCACCGAAACCTGATTCAATTGCGGGCTCTGCATTGTAGTATTGAAATTGTATTTGTAGCTATAGTTGATCACAGACTCTTCATTCATCGTATTCAACTTATACGCAACTGATAAAATACTTCCCGGGGCAAAAATCCATTGATACACGACATCCATGTTAATGGAATTGAAACTGAAATCGTGATTCCCCTCGTAGGTCACATAATCATTCAAGGTTCCGTCTTCCTGCAGAACATAATAACTTGTGTAATTCCCAGTAGCCCAATAATGCCTGGCAGTTAAATTGAGTGACATTCTATTCGTGAAAACATAACTCGCCTGAAATGTACCTATGATATCACGAATATTTCTTCTGCCAAAAACAATCGTTCCATCTTCTTCTTGATTCACCCAACCACGATCGCCCCAGTCTGTGTTAACATTAAATATTGCCGTTGTATTAAAACGATCACTGGCACGCCATGACAACCTTATTCCTCCACCAATCCATGGATTCCTCGGTTGAGTAGGAGAAATAACTCCAGTGGAACCCATATATAAGTCAAAACCGGAACTGATTTTCTTATTGTTGTTGGTGTTAATTCCCAAGAACAAATTCGCAATTTTAGTTCGGAGAAAAACTCTTCCATCAACACGTGGCTCGAAGTAATCGTAAATATCCACTGGCGCAATTTCCATTCCAATAAAGGCATTCCAGAAATTTCTGAACTGAAGAAAACTGAACGCATTTAGCCCAACTCCTGTTGGTTTTCCGGTTTGCAGGTTGTAATTGTATTCAACCGAAATATCAGTAGAGGCATAATTGAAAATGCCCTTCGGATTGAATTGCTGATAAACTACAAAGGCCCTGTTCGCAGCGAAATTGTTCTGAAAATTAATTCCAAGGTCGTTGGAGTCCCAGCGCTTGCTTAACACTCTTCTTGAAACTCCGCCTTGCCATGCGCCGCTCGTTTTCACAAGGCCAAGGAAATATTTGTAACCAAGTTCAGAAGTGAATGCGCCGTCTTCAGTCGCTACCGGGTACATAACGTTACTTACAGCACCATGCGCATCAATGGCCCACGTGTTGTCTTTGTTGTTCAGTGTAAGGCCAGCGCCTGTAACATTCGAACTTCTATAACCCGCAGTTCTAATAACATTGGTGTTGATGAAATAAATCGAGGAACCATTATCCAACTGTTTGTCCATGACAAAAATGTTGTAGTTCGAACGTGGTTCCGTTAGAATATTTCTTTTCTCGCCCGTAAGCGTGTCTTCAGCTATTGCGTATGTATTATCAACAAATGCGTTTAACACACCGATTCCCAAGCCTAGATTTGTTCTGCCCGAAAGCTTTGTTGCATTAAGTAATCG
>CAZBYM010000113.1:0-10037 GCA_964495745.1 uncultured Chryseobacterium sp.
AACAGGAATATGTTTCCAATTCGGAAGTAGTGCGTTCGCCGGATCGCGAAACATTTTTCCCATGTTCGTTGCGTGATCAATGCTGGAATAGAAATCTGTGTAGTCAGGAATGTTCACTGGAAGCAACATTTCTGCATTTTCCATTGCAACAAGACACGATTTTCTTGCAGCTTCCTGCCCCTGTAACGTAACTGATTTTACATCCAACAATTCAGAAATGCGTTCACGGACCTTTCGCCAGTTTGATTGACCAGTCCCGATGAAAGCGTTGAGTGTTGAATGTCCGAACACTTTTTTGTCAATTTGAATAGCATCGAAATATCCAAGTTCGGCAACAGCCGACAAGTCAAGAATGTGGTTACCGATTGCGACTCCAACACGTGGTCCACGACTCTGTGTCTTGAAGACGCCAAAAGGCAAATTTTGTATTGGAAAATCACTATTCGCGGGAACTTCTACCCAGGAACGTAAAGAAGGATCATTTGCTCGCATAAATAATTTGAAAAGGAAAGCCCAAAAATACGATTAAAGATCATCCGTAAATGTTGAGTTTTTTTCAGGACGCTCGCAACAATATTCTTTAACACAGATTACGCAGATTAAATGGATTCAATCGCGCCAAAATCTGTGTAATCTGTGTTGAAAGGCAAGAACTACAACTGTTCAGACGCAATTTCACTTGCAAAATGGGAGACTGGTTTTTTCATAATTGTCACCCGAAAAATGATCATTTTCACTATATTTGCTCGTTAACAAAGTTCAACTCTACCCATGAAAAAAATTACTCTTTTTGTTACCGCATTGCTCATCTCGGCAACATCATTTTCCCAAACAATTGTATTCCACGAAAATTTTGAAGTCGCGGATTCTGTTGTTGCTTCAGGAAATCCAATCTGGGCTCCAAATCTTACTTTGTTCAGTCAAGGAGCAGCGAGTTTGCGGAATCCTGTAGCTCTGAGTGATTCGTCATTTCTGATTACTGATGCGTTCAGTACAGTTGGAAATTCATTCGTGATGTTGAACTTCGATCATATCTGCAAAATAGAGTTTTTTGATATTGCACGAATTCACGTCTCCAACGACAATGGTGTAACATGGAACCTGCTTACTTCAGCACAATACCTTGGTACCGCGCCTTATCAAACGCTTGGTAACAAATTCAGTTCTGCAGCATATTCAATTTGGTTGCCAGGACTTAACTCAGCGGTTCCTAATCAATTGTGGTGGCAAAATGAAACATTCGACATTTCAGTTTTCGCTGCAAACGCGGCACAGGTAAAAGTGAAGTTTACGTTGAAAGATGCAAATGCCAATGGACCAAATAGTGCATATGGCTGGTTAATTGACAGTTTATCTGTACTCGCGTCTCCATCTGAACTTTATCCTCCAGTAATTTCTCCTGGTCCACCAATGTGGGCGAATAACGTTTACAATCTTGGACCTTACACTGTCAATGATACAATCACAGATGGATCCGGCATTGCATCGGCCACCTTGTTCTATAACCTGAACAATGGTCCATTTTCAAATGTCGCAATGACCAACGTTTCCGGAAATATCTGGCAAGGTGTTATTCCTGCAGCAAGTGATTCAGATACTATTTGCTATTATGTTATTGCCGTTGATGCTTCTCCGGCAGCCAATACTGCACAATGGCCGATTACAGGTTGTCAGCAATTCATTGTGCACACCGGAATTACATTTCCATTCTTTGACGACTTCGATGTTCAGAACTTGTGGACTGATACTGCATTGACTGCTCTATCTCAATGGGAACTTGGTATGCCTGCCTTCGCAGCTACATCAGGAACCCATTCAGGACCCAATGCGTGGGACATTAACTTGACAACTGCGTACGCCGATAACGCATTGTGCAGACTCGTCTCTCCCGTTTTTGATTTTTCAACAACCACAAATGCGACTTTAAGTTTCTGGCACAATTACAATACGGAAATGTATTGGGACGGTGTACGTGTGGATTACACTACAGACGGAAATACCTGGCAAATTCTTGGATCAATAGGAGATCCTAATGCGGTGAATTGGTACAATACAACACTAAACGCAACCGGATTACCCGGCTGGTCCGGCTCAAGTGGAGGTTGGGTAAAATCAGAGTACGATCTTGCATTTTTGAATAATGTTGTTGGACCGGTGCAGTTTCGTTTTGTGTTCGCATCAGACGCGAGCATTTATATTGATGGTTATTCGATTGATGATTTCGCCATTCTTCCTCCGTTCCCATTGGACGCGGAAGCTGTGCAAGTTGTTTCTCCAGATGCGAGCAGTTGTTTGCCTGCAGGGAACATTCCTTTATCGGTTGAGATTTCAAATGAAGGTGGAAATCCTTTGAATGGCCCGTTTGACATTGTGTATGTGCTTGATGCTAATCCTGCTGTCATCGAACAGTATACTGATACGCTTCTTCCTGCAGCGATTGATACGTTCACTTTTGCCACATTGTTAAATAACACGGCAGGTACGCATACCCTTGTTTGGTACATTGTGTATCCCGGAGACGGTTGGATGCAGAACGATACAAACTCAATCACATATGTTACTTCTCCCGGAGTGACTGTTCCGTACATCAATGATTTTGAAAGCGGGCCTTCTTCCCTTAATGATTTTTGCCTGACAACCGGATTGCAAGGAAGAGTTCAGCATTCAACAATGGCTGGTAACAACAGTGCAGGTGGAGTAGCTTTTGATGCGATTTCGTCTACCGGTTGGGATTGGGGAACAGACACAATCGTTTCTTCGCCTTTCTATATTTGGAATCCAACGATTTCAGAAGATGCTCGAGCCAATGCACGGTTAATCGTCAACACTGCAGGATACAATGAGCTTGTGCTGGAGTTCGATACAAAATTGTGGTACGCATTCGCTGACGAGTACACAAACTTCCGCGTGAAAGTGAACGGACAAATGGTCACTCCGCATTTGCGTCCAAATTTCCAATCATCGCCTTACACAAGTTATCGTTACATGTTGACTTCATTTCTGCCTGCTCCTTTCCTGATTATTGATTTCGAATCGAGTGTGACTTATGATTTGCAACTCAATGGAACGGGCGTGACTATGGATAACGTGCACATTTACCAGCCTGATAGTCTTGATGCGGGAGTTACAAACGTTACGCAGCCAGGAGCACAAGCAATGGCAGCTCAGAATACTCCAGTTGCTGCAATAATCAAAAATTATGGTACGAGCACGCTAACAAGTATTCCTGTAGCATATGCAATTAATGCTGGTGTTCCGGTAGTTGAAACGTGGACTGGGACATTGCTGCCTAATGCTACAACTTTGTTCACTTTCACAACACAATTCTCTGCACCAACCGGACAATTTGATTTGTGTGTATGGACGCAGCTTGCTGGTGATACAGCTACATGGAATGACTCATTGTGTAAACAAGTTGTCGGTATGCCTGTTCTTCCGGTTCCTTACTTCGATGATTTTGAAGGACCGCAAGTATTCGCACCACAAAACACATACACTCCATCGTGGGAACTTGGAACTCCATTAGCTCCGCTGATTACTGGTGCTTATTCCGGAACGGAGGCATGGGAAGTAAATCTCAATGGCCCTTATCAGAACAACAGCAACGAGATTTTGTATACGCCGTATTTTGACTTTTCTCAAGCGACAAATGTTGAAATGCGTTTCCAGCACTGGTACAATTGCGACAACTGGTCTGACGGTGGACGCGTGGAATATTCTACAGATGGTGGAGTGACATGGTTGGTATTGGGAATTCAATTTGACACCAACGGAGTAAGTTGGTACAATCAAGCCATGTTGGGAAGTTCCGGCTTGCCGGGATGGAGTGGAACAGGTGGTTCGTATTTCCAATCGCGATATGATTTATCCATGTTCAATAACTTTGCAACTCCTGTTCAATTCAGGTTTGTATTCAGTGCTGATGGATGGAATTTCAACGCTGTTGATGGATGGGCAATAGACAACTTTGAATTGTATATGGACGTGAATGCCGCAACAAACACAATAAAGTTTGGCAACACATCTCCACTGCCATTGCCAGGAAGCAACTTTGTGAAAGTTAATATTCAGAACAATGGTACAATGCCGATTACTCAGGCAAGTGTGACTCTGAATATTGACAACACAACAATTGTTACGGATAACGTAACATTCAGTCCGCCACTTGCGCCTGGAACTGCAGAACAACATCAATTCTCACAGCAATGGACAGGAGCCAGTCCTGGATATCATAATGTGAAATGTTGGGTTACCGCACCAAACGGATTGAGCGATGTTTTTGCTCCAGATGACACTACGTTATGGCGGGTTTCAGTAATGGACACTTTCGCAATGTATCCGTATTGTAACAATTTTGAGGCTGCGAATGGAATTCCTCCAATGACGACGATGAACGCGCTTGGATTTACCAATAGCCGAAATTGCTGGGAGCAAGGCACGCCGATGAAGAACATCATGCAAGGAGCGCATGCAGGTACTGGTGCATGGGTTACAGATTTGAACGTAAACTATCTGCAGAACGACAGCTCAGGATTATTCCTTCCTGTTTTCACTGTTGACACGACCAATTGTTATCACATCGAGTTCTGGAGTTACACGCTTACAGAAGCATTGAAAGATGGCGGTGTTATCGAGTATTCATATGATTATGGAAATACTTGGGTGCGTCTGGGATTCTTCGCTGAACCGAATTGGTACAATCAACCGGTGTGTACAGGCTTGGGATCTGGATTGCAACCAAATTTCGGTGGCACAACTGCAGGATGGACTTTCCAGTCTCGCGATATTCGTTTCAATCAGGCAGGACCGGTTGTAATGCGCTTCCGCTTCGGATCAGATCCTGGAATCCAATCCGAAGGTTGGGCAATTGATGACGTTTGCTTCTCGCGAATTCCTCCTTGTAGTGTTGGAATGGAAGAGAATCCTGAGAATCAATTGTTGTTGCAGGATGCATACCCGAATCCGTCTGGAACTACAACCACTATCGGATACTACTTGCCGGAGAGTGGAAAAGTAAATCTTGTGCTACGCGACGTTCTTGGAAACGAAGTAATGGTGGAACAAAGTGAGCAGGAACAAGGACTTAACTCATGGTCTATTGACGTGAGTAATCTGGCCGACGGTGTATATTTCTACGAATTACAATTTGATGGAATGATTGTAACTAAACGATTGGTTGTCAATCATTAGTAAGCTTTGATTAAAGGAATGGAAGACCTGTATTTCGTTGCAGGTCTTTCGTTTTTCAGAATGTATCTTTTCACCTACGGATCGTTATAAAGGCAATAAAAGCAGTTGCCAATGCGGTCCATAACCATGAAACCCCCACATATGGAGGTCGTTTCGAAATACCATGCTACCAGGGAGGACATGCAGCAAGAGCAGATCCTGGTGGACGCGGCGAAGGGTGATCCCGAGCAGTTCAGGGGACTCTACAACCGGTATTACGAGCGCATCTTCTTGTACGTGTGGCAGAGGATAGATGACAAAGAAGTTGCACACGATGTGACTTCGCAGGTGTTTCTGAAAGCGATGCAGAACCTGTACAAGTATGAATTCAAAGGTGTACCCTTTGCTTCCTGGTTATACAGGATTGCGAAGAGCGAGGTGTACACGGTGTTGCGTAAACAACAGACGCAACGTACAGTCAACATTGATTCCGTGGGAATGGGAGAGATGGTGTCTGAAATGGAAGAGGACACATATGCAGAATGGATGCCGGTTTTGTCGGAAGCAGTAGCTGAACTGGAAGAGGAAGATCTGCAATTGGTGGAAATGAGGTTTTTCGAGAAAAGACCATTCAAGGAAATCGCAGACATCCTTGATATCACCGAAAATAATGCGAAGGTCAGGACGTATCGGATCCTTGAAAAACTGAAAAAAATACTCATTGAAAAAAAGAAGAACCGGGCTTAAACCTGGTCAGTTCATTGCGACAAAGCCATGAAAAACTATAAGATTAATATTGACAAACCGAAGCCTTCTCAAGAGGAAATCCTCTCGGGAAGGAATTTTGATTCAGTTCTTGAGCAGTATAAAGCTGCACCGGGAAAAGTGATCAAAAAACCGTTCTGGCAAACAGGAGGTTTCTTCGGAGCTATTGCTGCGGCTGCAGCTGGCGTTGCTATTGTACTCATGATGAATGATGGGAATGAAATCCAAAACCCATCAGATGTTCAGGAGAGTGTTTTGACGAACAACAATGATAATAACAACGTTAGACTTCCGGATTCAACTACTCCTTCAACATGGACACCTACAAAACGTTCAGTAGCGCCACCATTGGCTGGAGTCAATGTGCCCTATAAGAATTACAAAGTCAATGCTAACCGCGGAGGAACATTCACACATACTACTGGAACGAAAATCAATTTTCAGCCGGGCAGTTTTGTTGATGTAAGTGGCAAAGCCGTGACGGGAAATGTTGAAGTGAAGTATAGCGAAATGCACGATGCAGTTGATTTTTTCCTCTCCGGCGTTCCAATGCAATATGATTCTGCAGGGCGAACCTGGCAATTAGAATCTGCGGGAATGTTGGAAGTTGCTGCTTTTGTAAATGGAGAAGTTGTTTATCTGGACAAGAACAAGCCTGCGCAAGTAGAAATGGCTTCTGCACAAGCCGGGACAGATTATAATCTTTATCATTTTGATGCAAATGCAGGAAACTGGGTGTATCAGGGTAAGGATGAAGTTTCAGAAATGCCGCGAAAAGATGAACAGAAGATAAAAGATTCTGTCATGAAAGTCTTGCTGGCGCAACGTCAGGTTCAAATGAATTGCATTCATAACAACATGCCGAATCCGGTTGATGGAGTTCGACCGGTAAAGGCGAACCCTTCGAAGAATCGCTTCCTTGTTGATTTCAACAAAGATGAATTTCCTGAAATGGCTAATTACCAGAATGTCGTTTTCGAGGTAGATGAATCGAACGAAAAATTTGATCAGGCGAATTACGCTGTCGTATGGGAAACCATTTCGCTCTCCCGTGGAGATTCTCAATCGAAATATAAACTTACACTGCGCAAAGGAATAAAGCAGTTGAAGCTTGATGTTTATCCTGTTCTCAATGGGCAAGATTATGATTTTGCATTGGCAGATTATCAAAAGAAGCACACCAAATATCTTGCAGACAGCGCAGCGTTTTCGAAATGGCTTGCAGATCGTGCTGCTTATGGTAATGACGGAGCAGGATTACCGATGCCGGTTTACAATCCGGAACTGAATCGAGGAACTGATGTTTCCGGAGCCAGCGCAGGTCTTGCCGGTACCGTTCAACGCGCATTCGAAATCAGCAGCTTTGGAATTTACAACATGGATAGACCCGATATGCTTCCTGCAGGTTCTTTGCTTGAGTTGACAATCAATGGTCCCGACAATCAGTTGTTCAGCGGATATAATACCGTCTATCATGTCGATCGCGAAAAAAATACACTCATGAACTATCACAACATGAATCCGGTTCCTGAGTTCCATGTGAACACAAAATCGGCGAACCTGATCTGGGCAGTGAAAGATGGTGAATTGTATTACGCAGAAAATGAAAGTTTCTCGAAAATGCCAATGGCAGGAAAAGTGACGCTTGCATTGAAAAAGGTGGCGAAGAAATTGAACACTGCAGAAGAAATGCGTGCGTTTTTCAGAATTGAAACACCTGATAAGGCGAAATAAACGGAAGGTATCATGCGCGGTCTGTTTGTACTACTTCTTTTAGTTCCATTTCTCGCTTTGGCACAGCCTGGTGACGTAGTGAAACAAGGCGTCATCAAAGTGCGCAAGCCGGCTGTACGTCCATATTTCAAAGTGGAGTATTACATGACACTTTCTCGTGTGACTGAAGTTGAAATTCTCGTTCCTGCGCCCAATGGAATTCCCGGTCAAATGGAACGAGACAAAGTTCCAGTATTTGATTCTTCGTATAGTTCAAAGAACGAGCGTGTATACCCACAGAAGGCAACTCATCTCTCGAAGAAACTTGTTGACGAAATCGAATTTTCATATTCATTTGGGGATACAACGAGTATTGATACCATGGTGGTTGAACTTTGGATAGGAAAGAATGGGAAAATTAAGTGGCGTTCACCTGATACTTCTTACAATGGAGATATGCCGCGAAAACTCGAACTGGAATTGT
This sequence comes from uncultured Chryseobacterium sp., assembly GCA_964495745.1. Taxonomy (GTDB): domain Bacteria; phylum Bacteroidota; class Bacteroidia; order Palsa-965; family Palsa-965. The sequence continues at coordinate 8,132 of CAZBYM010000113.1, forward strand.
ATTCGGCCATGATGGAAATGACAGAGTGGGGAAGAGGCGGAGGATATAAAGAGCCCAAGAAATTTTTACGTAAGCAAAAACTCATTCCGGAGAATTATTATTGCGTGTTATATATTATCAGTTCGGCGAAACCTCTGACAACGGCCCAGAAATCGTCAGGATCGCGATATGCTCCATTTGATATTCCATTGAATTCTCCTCCAGAGAACGAACAGCAGAAAGATTTTCTGGAAAAAAATAAAGAGGTTGAAAAGGATCCGAATGTTGATGAAGCACTACCTGTCGATTAGTTCGACTTCATTATTGGTCATGTTCCTCATTCTTTTTTGCGGAACTTCATTCATACATGCGCAAAACGATTCGATTGAAACGGGTGTAATGAAAGTACGCCGACCACCTGTTCCGTCGAGATATTTTGTGGATTTGAGCTATTCTTATTCGCCGGCGAAACAAGGTTTTTTGGGTGATCTTTTCAAAAGAAGAAATAATGGATTTGATGGATATCTTCCACCGGAACCGGTTACCGTAGTTAATCGTGGTGAAGATTCAACACGTGCCATTCAAGACAGTAGTTTCATGATACGTTTCTACGAGAAGGAAGATCGTCCTGGTGAGCCATTTGCGTGGATTGAATGGCTAAATCAATATGAACATCAATTTGCTTGGAACGATACAGCAGGAATTGACAGCGCGGTATTTGTTTACACGATCAATCCGCGAGGACAAATCAAACTGTTCAGTTTAGGAGCAGAAGACAAAAAGGATAGCTCTGCGGTTGCTTTGCGGAATGGGTTATTACCCTACATGCGCAAATTGTGGATCTGGTATCCGGCAACAACAATTCAAGGCGACACAGGAAGAAGAAGAAAGGCGAACTGCACGGTTACAGTGAAAGTATACGCTATCCGTGAAGATCATTTGCAGCGAATGCCGTTGAAGATTGTGGATTGAGCCTGTCGAAGGGCGAAGTGGACAAGAAAAATCTACATCACAAACAACTCATACTTCTTCATCATCGTATTCACCTGCTTCTTCACAGCGAGAATCTTCTTTTCATTCTCATGATTCGTAAGTACTGTATCGATCAATTCTACAATTTTAGGAATCTGTTTTTCTTTCAGTCCGCGAGTTGTAATTGCAGATGTTCCTACTCGTATTCCTGATGTAACGAATGGAGATTTATCATCAAACGGAACCATGTTTTTGTTTACAGTAATATCAGCACGAACTAAAGTGTTTTCTGCAAGCTTTCCTGTGATGTTTTTATTCCGTAGGTCTATCAACATGCAATGGTTATCGGTTCCACCTGAAACAACATTATAACCGCGCTTCATGAATTCATCAGCCATCACTTTGGCATTCTTTACTACTTGAACGGCGTACTTCAAAAATTCATCCGAAAGAGCTTCGCCGTATGCAACAGCTTTTGCGGCTATGACATGCTCAAGCGGTCCACCTTGTGTACCCGGAAAAACCGCTCCATCAAGAACAGCAGACATCATTTTCGTTTCACCCTTTGGAGTTTTCAGTCCCCATGGATTTTCAAAATCTTTGCCCATCATGATCATTCCACCGCGTGGACCACGTAATGTTTTGTGAGTCGTTGTGGTAACTATATGACAATGCGGAATAGGATCATTCAATATTCCGCGAGCAATTAAACCTGCAGGATGTGCAATGTCGGCCATGAGCAAAGCTCCAACGCCGTCAGCAATTTTTCTGAGTCGGGCGTAATCCCAATCGCGTGAATAAGCTGATGCGCCGCAGATCAACAATTTTGGTTTTTCTTTTTTCGCGATCGCTTCCACTTTGTTGTAATCAATTCGTCCGGTTTCTTTTTCAACTCCGTAGAATGTCGGACGATATAACTTTCCTGAAAAATTTACCGGTGAACCATGCGTAAGAT
>CAZBYM010000114.1:0-1260 GCA_964495745.1 uncultured Chryseobacterium sp.
ATATGGTCGCGATGCGCAAATGTTTGATTCCAGCTTTGGATGGAGATTCATCAATCCGAAAATGAAAGAAATGTTTGGCACTGATGCGATGGGAGAAACAGCTGAGAATCTTGCCGAACAAAATACAGTTTCCAGGGAAGATCAGGACAAATTTGCGTTGTGGTCACAGCAAAAAGCAACTGCAGCGCAAGCTAAAGGACGATTCGCAAAAGAAATTGCTCCACTTGCTATTCCACAGAAGAGAGGTGATGCAATATTGTTTGCGCAAGATGAATTCATCAAACCGAAAACTACCCTTGAAGGATTATCTGCGCTGAAACCATCATTCCGAAAAGACGGAACAGTTACTGCAGGAAATGCTTCGGGACTGAATGATGGATCCGCTGCGATACTATTTGCATCTGAAAACGGATTGAAACAACACAATCTTAAACCACTTGCGCGAATTGTTTCTTCAGGATTTTCCGGAGTTGAACCGCGCATCATGGGAATTGGTCCGGTTACAGCGGGCAACATGGCGTTGAAGAAAGCAGGAATTACCATCGATCAAGTTGATATTATCGAATTGAACGAAGCTTTCGCTGCGCAAGCACTTGCGGTAACACGTTCGTGGGGAATTGCAGATAATGATTCGCGCATCAATCCGAATGGAGGAGCAATTGCACTTGGACATCCATTAGGAATGAGTGGTGCAAGAATTCTGAACGCTGCCGCAATTGAACTTCATGGTCAAAATAAAAAATATGCTCTTGTGACAATGTGTGTAGGAGTTGGGCAAGGATATGCAGTGGTGATAGAACGCGTTTAGATTCCCAATGACTTCCGAGGCAGTAACCCTTGAAAATTTCAGAAATGAACTCGATGAATCCATACTCGAGCGGGGTTGGTTTTATTTTCAAAAAGGTTGGGTGAAAAGTCCGCGTGAGGTGATGCCGGGATATTTTGAAGCAGTGGTGAATGAAGTTTCTCCTTATGCAGTCTCCTACTCGATTGATGAGAAAGGGATTTTCAGTGATGATTTTTGCACCTGTGGAGATGAGAGAAATTTTATGTGCAGGCACAAGGCGGCGGTGTTGTATTGGTTGGAGAGTGTCGCACAGCAATCAAAAAAAGAAAGGTAGTGTGACTCCTCCGGAGTCACGGGTGAAAACAATATTGCACCTTCAGTGCAAGGAAGGTTTGACTCCTCCGGAGTCACAATTGGCGTCTGGCCACCAGATTTTATTACTGCAATTCGTTCTGACTCCGGAGGAGTCACAC
>CAZBYM010000114.1:1360-10011 GCA_964495745.1 uncultured Chryseobacterium sp.
CTCCCTAACGAAGTGCAGGGAGAAATTTTTTCCTGACTCCGGAGGAGTCACACCTCCCTAACGAAGTGCAGGGAGAAATTTTTTCCTGACTCCGGAGGAGTCACACCTGTGCCTATGTTTTTTTGGCTAAATTTTTTAGTTTTATTTTATTCCATCGCATTTTGTTTTAACATTTGTCCCATATTTTTCACGATACGTTTTTTATTATTAAACCATCTTACATTATGCCAGACACTTATTCCAAACTTCAAATTCACCTTGTCTTCGCCGTTAAGTACCGCCAAGCTCTCATCCACGAAAGTTGGGAAGTGAGACTCCACAAATATATCACTGGAATCATTGAATGCAGTGGTCACAAACTTCTCGCCATTAATGGTATGCCCGACCACGTCCACATATTTATTGGCATGCGACCCGCTCAGGCATTATCAGATCTCGTACGCGAAATCAAGAAGGCTTCTACACAATTTATCAAAGACAACGGATTCACTCCACACAAATTCCAATGGCAAGAAGGTTACGGCGCCTTTTCTTACGCGGAGTCTCAGGTAAAAACTGTAGTAAACTACATTCTGAATCAAAAAGAACATCACGCAGTTCAGAAATTCAATGAGGAGTATTTGGAAATGCTTCAGAATTTTGGGATAGAATATGACCAACAGCATTTATTCAAAGATCCAATTGCGGCATAAAGTCTCTACTTCGTACATTGCACTATGATTTACGAATTCAACGGTTACCGCCCTGTAGTACATGAAACTTCTTTCGTCCATCCACAAGCTTGTGTTACAGGCAATGTGGAAATAGGAAAAAACGTTTACATCGGCCCCGGAGCTGCTATTCGTGGTGACTGGGGAAAAATCGTAATTGAAGACGGTTGCAACGTGCAGGAGAATTGCACTGTTCACATGTTTCCCGGAATTACTTTGACATTGAAAGAAGGTGCACACATTGGTCATGGTGCAATTATTCATGGCGCGCAAATTGGAAGAAACTGTTTGGTTGGAATGAATGCCGTATTGATGGACAATGTTATTCTTGGAGATGAATGTATCGTAGGAGCATTGACTTTCATCGCAGCAGATACTGTTATTCCTTCACGGAAGATCATTGTTGGAAATCCCGGAAAAATTATCAAAGATGTGAGCGACGAAATGATTGCGTGGAAAACGAAAGGAACTCAACTCTATCAGAAACTACCTGCCGAAATGCATGCGACGTTAAAAGAAGTTGAACCTTTGCATGTTCCTCTAGCGAATAAACCAACACAACAGGATGTTTATAAGACGTGGGGTGAAGAGAAGCAGTAGTCAGTGGTCGGTAGTCAGTTGTCAGTCATGCGCGAAGAAGCAATAACATTTGGAAGATACTTACTCGGAGGAGAAAATCCGGATGGGAAATCCGTGGAATTATATATTGAAGCCCATCAGCACAGAAATCTTGCAGTTACTGATAGCGAGAAAAAACTTTTTGAATTTGTTTTGAGAAACTCCTGGGCGTTGGGGGCAGTCGACGGAGCTCTTGCGTTTAAGAATCCCAAGCATGTTATTCGAAAAAAATTAGTGGTGATGTCAGCAGTTTTGGAATGCCGACCAGCATACGCTGAATTATTTCTTCCACAAAAAAGAAGTGCGTTTTACTTCGTAGTTTTTTGTTGGGTTGGATTTCGTGCCTTGTGCAAAGCACTATTCGGAAGAATTCTGCTCGCGATCGCTGGTTAATCGTCGTGACCTTTTCCGTCCTTCACTTTCCCATTCTTCCACAAATATTCCTCTTGCTCTTGAGCAGCCTTTGCAGAATCGCTGACTTCTTTCGTTTCTAATTTTGCAAGATCAGGCTGACCAGCATTCACCCACGCTGTATACCACAAACTTCCTACCATCAGAATAGAAGCACGCAGTCTTCGCTCTACCATTCCATTCAGTGTGTTGCTGTAAGCTCGAGTATATTCTTCGCTATACGTTTTCACTGTAAGATTTCCTCTTTGCTCAAACGCATATTTACGATCGGGAGGAGTTGTTGCATTTAATTGTGCTTCAATTTTCAAAACGGAATCAACTTGCGCGTGACTGGCACGAACTACTTCCCAGGATGTATTAATCACTGACTCAACGTAAAAAGCCCGACCAACAAAATAATCGTATTGCTCTCCATACAATTCAGGCACACGCGATTCCCAGAATCCGTGAATTCCATGCTGACCAGTCAACTGTCCGTTGTAATTCTCTGTAGTATGAAGCGGAACGTGTGCATCGCCAACATAGTGACCAAGCTCTGCAGAGTAACGCAAAATGCGATCGACATCCCCAGTACGAAATGCATCTGTCAAACGATACACCATTACATCAATCCACCATGGAACAATTCCGTAGGCGTTAAGTGTGTCTTCAGAATATTTCGCAACAGCTTTTTTCCAGAATCGCGGCATGCTGTCGAAAGCTGTTGGGCCGTAATGATCAATGTCGATATAATGACGTGGCGCTTCTTCTTTTACGGCATAACGACGTTTGTCAGGATCTACAGCGTGTTCAGTAATGTACTCTATATGTTTTTTATAAAAGCCGAGCATTTCCGGAGGCAATGTAAAAACCGCCATGCGATTGATTCTCTTGTGGCCGTAAAATCCCCATGAGTGAGCTTCCTCTTTTGGGAGAGAAATCCACACGAATGGAGCGATTAGGATTCCAAGGAGTAATGTGCGCAGGAGATATTTCATTTTCACAATTACAAAGATAAATCTATATCTGTAGAACTAGTTGTCAATTCCGCCTGCACTTTAACACAGATTGCACAGATTAGTGGGATTTCGTCACCTGTAATTTACAATCCTTAGAATCTGCGTAATCTGCGTTAAGAAAGTTGGCCAACTACATCTTCATCTTGACTAAAGCCCCATTCTCCAACACCGGAATCACATCCGTCATATCCGTTTGCAGACAATAGCGAATATCATCCTTCAGTCCGAGCTTCCACAATCTTTGTTTGTGCGATGCTTTGGAGAGAAATCTCGCCGGTGTTTTCTCCGCAATCTGAAAAAGATACTTGAGTGCAAGACAACCATCACCTAATTCAAGATTTGGGTTTCGTTTAACGAGCTCATGCGTTACAGCTCCGGCAAAAAGAGAATCTTCGAGATTGAATCTGTTCTTCCATCCGGAACATAACAACAACACACTTCTGTTTTGAGAAACCAACCAATCGCACAACGCCGAAATATTTGTAAATGCTCCTACCACAACTTTGTAAGCATCTTTCGAAACATCAATAGCCTGAGTTCCGTTTGTAGTGGTAAGTGCAATTGTCTTTCCTTCAATATCAGGACCCATGTAATCGAACGGAGAATTTCCGAAATCAAATCCATCGATTTTCATGGCATCGCGTTCAGCACCCGCGAGCATTCCGCTTTCCTTATATTTCCTTGCTTCCTCAACCGTTGCTACCGGAATAATTTTGGCTGCTCCGTGATGAAACGCAGTGCAGATTGCAGAAGTTGCGCGCAACACATCGATGATCACAACAATACTCTCTTCGTCTTTGTACACATCATACAATTTCGGAGAAAAACACGCATCAACTTTTACTGCCTTCTGCTCAGTCATCAAAAATTACTTCTTAAGAAATGGAATTTTTACAACCTGCGCCTTCACAGAATTGTCGCGAACTTTGATAAATATTTCAGATCCGGCTTTTGCAAACTCCGGCTTTACATAACCCATTCCAATTCCTTTTTGCAAAGACGGCGCTTGAGTACCGGAAGTAACTTTTCCAATCACATTTCCCGAAGCATCTACAATCGGATAATCATGGCGTGGAATTCCGCGATCAATCATTTCAAAACCAATAAGCTTTCTTGAAACACCTTTTTCTTTCTGATCAAGAAGCAGTTGCTTGTCAATAAACTCTTTGTTGAACTTTGTAATCCAACCAAGTCCTGCTTCAATAGGAGAAGTTGTATCATCAATATCATTTCCGTACAAACAGAATCCCATTTCAAGACGAAGCGTATCACGCGCACCTAAACCAATTGGTTTAATTCCAAATTCAGCACCAGCTTCGAAAAGCGCTTTCCAGATATGATCAGCAATTTCGTTGTCGAAATAAATTTCAAATCCGCCAGCGCCAGTATATCCTGTATTGGAAACAACAACATTATCCTTTCCTGCAAATTTTCCCTTCGCGAAATGATAATATGGCATGTCAGCCAATTTCATATCGGTAAGTTTCTGAAGCACATCTATTGCTTTCGGACCTTGAACCGCAAGTAGTGATGTGCGGTCAGAAATATTTTTCATGTCAACTCCAAACGTGTTGTGACTGCTGATCCAATTCCAGTCTTTCTCAATGTTTGAAGCATTCACAACAAGCAAATACGTTTTTTCATCAATACGATACACGAGAAGATCATCAACAATTCCACCTTTGCCATTTGGAAGACATGAATATTGAACACGTCCGTCATACAACTGAGCAACATCATTGGACGTAACATATTGAAGCAAGTCCAAAACTTTATCGCCCTTGAGAATAAATTCTCCCATGTGCGAAACGTCAAATACACCAACCGCATTGCGTACAGCAAGATGTTCGTCGTTCAGTCCGGTGTAAGAAACCGGCATGTTATATCCCGCGAACGGGACCATCTTTGCTCCAAGAGCGATATGAGTTTGAGAAAGGGCGGTGTTACGAAGAGTTTCTGTTGCTTCCATATAGTTGAAATGAGAAGCAAATTTAATATTAAATGGCCGTCCTTCGACATGCTCAGGACAGGCTTTGACGAAAAGGCGCAAAGAATTTATCTCGAATTGGCAAGTCCGGAAAACGTCTCCAGATAAACCCTTTTCAGTGACTTCACCGAGAATCTGGATTCAACGGTTGCGCTCGCCTTTTCACCTATTGAAGAACGAAGCGCAGACGAATTGATCAAGGCAGTCAACTTCTCCACCCATTCATCAGTTGTCGTGGCAAGCATACCATTCTCTCCATCCTGAATAATCTCGGTATTCACACCCACCGGCGACATCACGGTAGGAATTCCCAGCGCCATGTACTGCAAGCCTTTCAATCCGCACTTTCCTTTCGCCCACTCATCGTCCGGCAAGGGCATGATTCCAATATCAAATGAAGAAAGTTCCTTGATCTCGTCATCCTTCTTCCAGGCAATTCCACGAATTCCCAGTTCTTCATTCACGTAACTTCCATCGCCGATGACTTTGATTTCTATTTGAGATCCGTATTTTTTCTTCAACTCGCGGAGAAATGGAAGCGCGAATTCGAAGTGTTTGATTGTGGTGATGCTTCCACTCCACCCGATGCAGATAGGAGACGACTTGTCAGACCGAGCGGAGCCGAGGAGTGAAGAGTTGGAGTCAGCGTCGTTTACTTCGGCTCCGCTCAGTCTGACAACGCTTCGTACTGAAACATACTCTTTCGTATCAATCGTAGTAGGAATGATTACAACATTCTTGTTGTGGCGTTTTGCATAACTCGCCAAATATTGATTTCCAGCAATAACCAAATCACTCATCGCAATGAGTTCTGCAGTTTTTCCGGGATTTTTTAACCAACCAAAACGTTTATTGCCTTCTGAAACATCGAGGTTCCAGATCGCATCATCGAAATCAAAAACAAGTTTTGCTCCGCTCTTCTTAAAGCGTCTTTCGAAAAATGTTGAACCGGTCATGAAAGCCTCTCGCTGCACAAAAATGATATCGTATTCTTTGCTTCGCCAAACATCCTTCCAGCGTTTCCAATAACTTTTTATCAGAATAAAAAATTTCGTGCGAAAATTTCCTGGTGAGTAAAATTTCTTGTCGTCCTTCTCTGAAATCAACCATGAGAAATCGTAATCAAATCCATTCTCCTGGAGAAACTCGAGATATTGTTCGAAACGAAACCGTTGACTGGGCGAACGGTCGGGACGATGCGCCGCTACAAAAAGAATCCTTTTTCTTTTCATAAGCGCGGCTTAATCCTCCAACCAGATCGGAGGAAGTTTATCCAAAATTTCGATGTCGCTGAATCTGGAACTCTTTCGTATTCCAGCCTTTTTTGCCCACGACGCCATGCGATTCAATCCGTCTTCCAGCGATGTAAGTTTCGTTTCACCAAGAACCTTTTTCACTTTGGAATGATCAGCATGTGCATGAACAACTTCGTTTCGTGCTTCAAGATGACGAATTTCTCCATTGATACCCATAACTTTCATCGTAAGTGAAGCAAGTTCGTTGACTGAATAATCTTTATCAGCACCAATATTGAAAATCTGGTTGTACGCTGCTGGTGTGAAAGCAGAATTCACAATTGCGGGAACAATATCGCCGATGTAACTGAATGCACGTGTTTGTGAACCATCACCAAAAACGGTCAGTGGTTTTCCCTGCATGAGTTGATTCATGAAAATACCAACTACGTTTCTGTAGCGGTCTCCGATGTTTTGAAATTCTCCATACACATTGTGCGGACGGAAGATTACGTAATTCAATCCAAACATTTCATGCGTAACACGTAAATCCTGTTCGACAGCGAGTTTTGCAATTCCATATGGATCTTCAGGAACAGGAATCATGTCTTCACGCATTGGTGGTTTCAGTGCACCGTAAACTGCAATTGAAGAAGTGAAAACAAAACATTTCGTCTTGTACTTTACAGCTGCATTGATAAGATTAACACTTCCAATAAGATTATTCGTGTAGTTGAATCGCTTAATAAAATGACTCAATCCTTCAGCCGCATATGCCGCAAGATGATACACATAATCAAATCTGTGTTCCGCGAAAAGTTTCTCAATCAATACATGGTCGATAACAGATCCGTTCACGAAAATCGCAGATGCGTGAATGTTTTCTTCAAATCCACCAGACAAATCATCCAGCACAACAACGGTATGACCCTGCCGAGCAAGCTCTGCAACAACATGCGCTCCGATAAATCCGGCACCTCCGGTAACTAGGGAAACTGGCATAGACAAATATAGGTAAAGTGAGGCAGTAGCAGTCGCAGTCGGCAGTAACAGTAGCTCTGGCACTGCCACTGCCGACTGCGACTATTTACTGCCAACTGATTTCCTATCTTTACCCTGTGCTAAAACTCGGAGAAGGCTATACACCCCGTTGGATCGTTTGGTCGATTGACATTGCCATTGTTCTGCTTGGTCTGGTGATGGCCTATCTGCTTCGGTTCGATTTCTCCATTCCGCAATCAGAAATAGATACGTTCAAGGTTGTAATTCCGGTGGTAATTGGAGTTCGCGCGATCAGTTTTCTTCTGGCCAAAATTCCGTGGGCGATTGTACGTTACATGAGCCAGCGTGATGCAATCCGGATTCTTATTACAATTGTTGCAGGTACAATTTTCTTTTACATCTTCAATCAGATTACGTTTCGTTTTGTAGATGGTACTTACTACATCCCACACTCGATAATCTTAATCGAATTTCTCACCTCAACATTTGGATTGATCAGTTCGCGGTTGATTTATAAGGCACTCTATACAGAAATCAAGAATCCGAGCAGTGAGAAAAAGAATGTGATCATTTACGGCGCCGGTGAATCCGGTTTGATTACGAAGAGAACACTTGATCGCGATGCCGGTTCCAATTTTCGTGTGTTTGCATTCGTTGATGATGATGAGTCAAAATCAGGACGAAAGTTGGAAGGTTGTACGATTTACCACACTTCAAAACTCGCTTCGCTGCTTGAGAAAAAAGATATTGAGCAGGTAATTATTTCCATTCAGAACATATTACCACTTCGTAAACAGGAAATCGTTGATACGTGTTTATCCTACAATACAAAAGTGCTGAATGTTCCTCCTGTCACGAATTGGATCAACGGTGAATTAAGTCTTCGTCAGATTCGAAAAATTCAGATTGAAGAATTGTTGGAGCGTGATCCGATTCGCCTTGATGAAGAAAATATCAGCAAACAGCTGAAAGGAAAAACTATTTTGGTGACGGGCGCTGCAGGCTCTATTGGCAGTGAAATCGTAAGACAAATCGCACGATTCAATCCGGGAAAACTTATTCTACTCGATCAGGCAGAGTCTCCGTTGTATGAATTGGAATTGGAGTGTCAGGAGAAATTTCCAGATGTCGATTCGGAAGTAGTGATGGGTGATGTACGCAACAAGGAGCGAATGGAAAATGTATTTCGCACGTTCAAACCTCAGTTGGTTTATCACGCCGCTGCGTACAAACATGTGCCGATGATGGAGATGAATCCATCCGAATCAATTCTCACAAACGTTTTAGGCACAAAAATCGTTGCTGATTTATCTGTTGAACATCGCGTACAGAAATTCGTAATGATTTCAACTGACAAGGCAGTGAATCCAACGAATGTCATGGGCGCTTCGAAACGAATTGCGGAAATTTATACGCAGTCGTTGAATAATTCAACGAGCGGAACACGATTTGTTACAACGCGATTTGGAAATGTGCTTGGCTCCAGTGGTTCTGTCATTCCACGCTTTCGTCAGCAGATAGAAAATGGCGGACCGGTTACAATTACTGACCCGGAAATTACGCGGTATTTCATGACAATTCCAGAAGCATGTCGACTTGTTCTGGAAGCAGGTTGTATGGGTAAGGGTGGAGAAATATTCATCTTCGACATGGGCAAGTCAGTGAAAATTATTGATCTCGCGAAAAAGAT
>CAZBYM010000115.1:0-10010 GCA_964495745.1 uncultured Chryseobacterium sp.
CTTCTGTTTACCGTTTCGTCAAGAACTAAGTAGTACTTCAAATTTATCAAGACCTGCTGATTTTTCAGCGGGTCTTTTTTTTTGCAGAATTGCCTCGTCCTGAAATAAGTTGACACAAAACTCAACTGCAAAACAGTATACTAACAATTACCCCATAATTCTATGATTCTATTATCCCATTAACACATTATTCTATTAGCACATTATCCCATTATCCCATTAGCACATTAACTCATTAGCACATTACCACATTAACTCACTTTTTTTGGCAATCACTGCCTCCTTTTTAACAACTCTTCTACGTCCATTTGTATCAGTTAACTGAAGTGAAACCTAAATCACATCAACATGTTACCTGTCATCATTGGAGTCTTCGCATTCTGTTTTATTCTCGAACGAATTATTCCTGGATGGAAACTTCCAGCGGTTCCTACTTGGACCATTCGAGTTATTGCAATCAATTTTGCGCAGCTAATTATCGTAATTGTTGCAGGATACACTTGGGAAAAGTGGTTGTCGTCTGCAAGTTTGTTTCATCTTTCTGAACATGTTTCTTCTGTTGCAGGTGGATGTATCGCGTATTTCATAACCACTTTTATCTTTTATTGGTGGCATCGTTGGAGACATACGGTCGATTTTCTCTGGTTGCGTTTTCATCAGATTCATCATAGTCCGCAGCGACTTGAAGTGATTACCTCATTCTACAAACATCCGCTGGAAATGACGGTGAATTCCATCATCGGTAGTTTACTCGTTTACACCTTGCTTGGATTGAACGCTGAAGCGGGTGCGATATATACACTCTGTACTGCGCTCGGAGAATTTTTCTATCATACGAATGTGAAAACTCCGCAATGGATCGGATATATTTTTCAGAGACCGGAAATGCATCGGATTCATCACGAGTATGAAAAACACAAATACAATTACGGCGATATTGTTTGGTGGGACATGCTTTTCGGAACGTACAAGAATCCAAAAACATTTGAATCAACGTGCGGATTTGATACGGAGAAAGAATTGCGGTTGAAGGATATGTTGCTTTTCAAAGATGTGCACAAATAATGTGCTAATTTGATAATGTGGTAAAGGGTCAATAGGGTTTCGCCAATTCAGAATTAATCTCAAGATGGAAATTCTCGCTGAGAAAATTAGCACATTAACAAATTAACACATTACCAAATTAGATCGTGCCGTCGTGCATCACGAGCTTCCTATCCGCCATGTCAGCGAGAGCCTCGTTATGCGTAACTATCACAAACGTTTGTCCCAGGTCTTTGCGCAACTGAAAAAATAATTCATGAAGTTGCTTCGATGTAGCAGAATCCAGATTACCGGAAGGTTCGTCAGCGAAAATTACCGCAGGGTTATTGATTAACGCTCTAGCAACTGCAACTCGTTGTTGTTCGCCGCCAGAGAGCTCAGATGGTTTATGTGTTTTACGTTCTGAAAGCCCAAGCATTCCAAGAAGTTCTTCCGCACGCGCTTCTGTTTCCCTTTTTCCTGCTCCGCCAATGTAAGCCGGAATACAAACGTTCTCCAATGCATTAAACTCAGGAAGCAAATGGTGAAATTGAAAAACAAATCCAATGTTCTTATTGCGAAAAGAGGAAAGCTGATTGGAACTCATCTGGGATAGATTTACTCCATTCACCACAAGTTCTCCTTCATCGGCTGTGTCAAGCGTACCAAGAATTGTGAGTAGGGTAGTTTTTCCAGCACCTGAAGCTCCAACAATAGAAATAATTTCTCCTTGCTCAATGGAAAGATTAATTCCTTTCAAAACTTGAAGCGTTCCGTATGATTTTTTTAGTCCTGAACAGGAAATGATTGACATAGGAAGCAAATGTAAGGAAAAGAGTAGGGAATAAGTTATTTGGTAACACCCTGAAACACGCTGAGCGTTCGCTGTTTATTTCGAAAAATAGATTTTGTTAGACAATCCCGAACTTGCTTACTTGCCTACTTGAAAACTTGCCAACTTCAATAACTTTCCTAAAACTGATTGCACTTACAATCTTTCGGATTTTTTCCACCAGCATGTCTTTGGCCACAAGATGTTGTAACCATTGCTGCAATAATTAACGTAATAAGGAAGAAACGTTTCATCTGCACTAAGATACCAAAATCGTCTGTGATAATCATAGGTCGGTCGAATTTCGGCTTAATCGCTGATTCTTCCGGAATATAATTGGCATATTTGTGATGAACGCAACTGTGCAGAACAGTTCCAAACTTGCGCGTTATGAGCAGCATTACTTCTTCTATGGAAATTAAGAAAACGTCGCATTCACGACTTCCCGGACTTGACATTAACAACTTGCCATTTGGGAAAGTGTTTTCTGATCACATGTTCCTCGCGGAATATACAGATGGTCAATGGTCAAAATCAAGAATCGTTCCCTACGGTGATCTTCAGTTAAGCCCGGCGAGTTCGATGATGCATTATGGTCAATCAATTTTTGAAGGAATGAAAAGTTATCGCTCTGATAGTGGTGAAGTTTTGTTGTTTCGTCCGACTGATAATCAGAAACGTCTGAATGTTTCTGCAGAACGCATGGCGATGCAAGATGTTCCTGAGGAAATTTTCATGGAAGGTCTTGTTGAGTTACTTCGCATTGATCAGAATTGGATTCCAACAGGCGACGGCCGTTCACTTTATATTCGTCCGTTTCTCATTGCGTCTGATAATTATATCGGTGTAAAACCATCGGACAGTTATCTGTTTCTGATCATCACAACTCCTGTTGGAGCATATTATGATCATCCGTTGAAAGTGAAAGTGGAGAAAACTTTTTTCCGCGCTGTCGAAGGCGGAGTAGGTTTTGTAAAAGCATCGGGAAATTACGGCCGTTCCCTTTATCCAACTTCTCTTGCGAAGAAAGACGGTTATGATCAGTTGATCTGGACCGATGCTCGCGAACATAAATACGTTGAAGAATCAGGAACTATGAATCTCATGTTTGTGATAGATGACGTTCTGATCACTCCAAAACTTGGCGATACAATTCTTGCGGGAATAACTCGTGATAGCGTTCTTACTCTTGCCCGTGATTGGAAAATGAAAGTTGAGGAGCGAAAAATTTCTGTTGATGAAATTGTTGAAGGGTTTCATTCCGGAAAACTTCAGGAAGCTTTTGGTACCGGAACTGCCGCAACGATTGCGCATATTTCTAATATCGGATTCGACGGAAAAGATTACGAACTTCCAAAAATTACACCTGAATCATTCTCAAGTCGCGTTGGAAAAATGCTGGATGATATTCGCAGAGGAAGAGTGGAAGATATTCACGGGTGGGTTTATAAGGTGTGTTAATGTGCTGATATGCTAATGGGTTAATGTGTTAAATGGGAGTGGTCCTGCTGGAGCTTTTATTTCTCAAGTGGCATTCTCATTATTGTATTCAATTTTGCTCGATTTATTAGCTCATTAGCATATTATTCAATTAGCACATTACTTTTGGTGTTATGCACTATAAATTTTCCTTCGTAAACCCATCTTCCCGCTACATTCACATTCACGCATTCGCGGAGAATATTTCTTCTGATATTACTTTCATCCAACTACCCGCGTGGCGCCCCGGTCGATATGAACTTGGAAATTTCGCAAAGAACGTTCGTAACTTCAAAGTATACGATGAATCCGGGAAAGAAATTTCGACATCCAAAGTCACAAAAGACAAGTGGAAAGTTCACACGCTTGGAATAAAAACACTTTCAATTCAATACGAATATTATTCCGCGGAACTTAACGCAGGTTCAACATTCCTTGACGCTTCACAGATGTACGTGAATCCAGTGAACTGTTGCGTTTATATTGAAGGGCGCCTCGACGAAGAATGCCATGTTGAGCTTTCCGTTCCTGAAAAATGGAAGGTTGCAACAGCCATGAAGAAATTAGGGACACACAAGTTCGTCGTTGCAAATTTTGATCGCTTAGCTGACAGTCCTTTTATTGCAAGTCCAACTATTAAGCACAACTTTTTCATTCTCGACGGAGTTGAATTTCATCTGTGGTTTCAGGGCGAATGCAAGCCCGATTGGTCGAAGATCATCAACGATTTTTTCATATTTGTCAATGAGAACATGTTGGTTTTTGGAACTTTTCCATCGGAAGAATATCATTTTTTCTTTCAGATTCTTCCAACTAAATTTTATCATGGTGTAGAGCATGTTGATTCAACTGTAATTGGTCTTGGACCTTCTTACAAAATCATGGATGAAATGTACGATGACTTGCTTGGGGTGAGTTGCCATGAACTTTTTCATGCATGGAATATCAAATCGATTCGTCCTGCGGAAATGTTGCCATACGATTTCACGAAAGAAAATTATTCGCGACTCGGATTCGTTGCTGAAGGTGTTACAACCTATTACGGCGATTACTTGTTGTACCGTTCCGGAGTTTGGACAGAATCACAATACTGGCCAACGTTCGTAGAACGAATGGACAAACATTTCGAGTCAGAAGCACGCAAGTTTTTGTCTGTAGCAGATTCTTCTGTTGATACATGGCTCGACGGATATGTTCCTGGAGCGCCACATCGCAAGACAAGCATTTATCACGAAGGATGTTTGCTTGCGTTTATCACTGATATGTTCATTCGTAGAAGTTCAGGAAACAAAAAATCACTGGATCATGTCATGCGTCGCTTATGGATTGAATTCGCAAAACAAGGAAAAGGTTATTCAGAACAGGATTACAAGAAGCTAATTGAGCAGGAAGCTGGCGCCGATTTCAGTTACTATTGGAATAATTACTTCTATAAAGCCAACGATTATACGCCTGCGCTAAATGAAGCACTTGATTACATTGGATATTATTTTGAATTCGTGAATGCGCGCAAATGGCACGAACATCGATACGGATTTAAGGTGAATGAAATCGGAACAATCACCCGCGTTACAGAAATGTATTATCGTTCACCCGCAGAAATTGCAGGACTTGCAGTTGGAGACGAAATTATTCTCGTTGATGGTCAACAAGTGAAGAATGACATGAACGAATGGATGATGTATTTCGGCGGCGATCAGCACATATTAAAAGTGAATTCGGTTGGAATTATTCGTGATGTTGTTTTGAAGAGTGATTCTGCTACATACTATGGAAATCCTGCTGTTCGTCGTATTGAAAAGCCAACTGAATCCCAAAAAGTGAATTTTTTGAAGTGGATGGGGAAGTGAAGACGGTTGTCAGTATCCAGTTGTCAGTATCAGTATCAGTATCAGTATCAGTCTTCAGTAACCAGTTGTTGCCGTCAGCTCGATTAGCGTTTGTCACGATCTGCCGTCAGCTCGATTAGCGTTTGCCACATTCTGCCGTCAGTTCGAGTAGCGTTTGTCACGATCTGCCGTCAGTTCGAGTAGCGTTTGTCACGATCTGCCGTCAGTTCGAGTAGCGAAGCGTATCGAGAACAGGCAGCGAAATCACTCGATTTACTTGACCGAGCCTCCCGCTTTTCCTCAATTCGAACTGGCTTTCCCAATGGAATTTCATTTCACGTTGTGAATAAGTGCCCATTTCCCATTTTTTCGACAAGATTTTCTCATTGACCTCATAACTATAATGGGCTCGTTTCTATTAATTTGAGTGAATATGGCTCAATCAGCTCGAGGTTTTAGTCGTCAGAATGGGCCATTCAATAACTGTTAATAAGTATTAAAGCCTTCCTATTTGAAAACCGAGGAATTTGGGCAATTTTTGACCCCAACGAACTAACCTTACAAAACTCAAACTATTATGGAACAACAAAACGCTGCTGGAGCACCAGCTAAACGCCCAGCTTTCTTGACAGTACTGTGTATTCTTTCATTTGTTGCACAAGGATTTGCAATCATCGGATATATCGGTGTAATCGCATTAATGGGTGCTGCTTCAGTTGTAGTTGATGCTGCTGATGATGCACTAGGAGCAATGAATGACAGTCTTGGTGGCACAATGAGCATGGAGAATGAAATGAGCGAAGCGATTTCTGCAGCAGGTCCTAGCATGGGCATGACTTGGGCATACATCGTAATCGGATTTGTTTGCGTTCTTGTTTCATTGTTCGCAGTTATCAAAATGTGGAAACTTCAGAAAATCGGTTTCTTCCTTTACACTGGTGCTAGCGTAGTATCAATGATCATGGGTGTAGTTTATTCTGGATTCAGCGTTGTTGCTGTAGTTGTTCCGGTTGCATTCATCGTGATGTACGGATTGAACCTTAAAGCAATGAAGTAATAGCTTAGGCTATCATATTTGAAAAGCTGTCCACATCGGGCAGCTTTTCTTTTTATATTATTTTTGCCGCCTCGCACCAAATTTGCTTTTACAACGTTTTACGAAATGACCAGTACTTCTTTCCCCAAAAGCAGTCTCCTTGCAGTTGTCGGAGGACTCATGGCTGCAATTGGCAACTTCATGTTGTTCATCCCTTCGATGCTGATTGTTGGAATTGTAGCGGGAGCAGTTGGATTTCTCCTTTGCTTTCTCGCTCTTGGAATGGCGAAGAAAAATCAAAACCCCGATATGAAATTCATCATTGCCGGGTTCATTCTTAGTTTAATCGCAATTGGATTTGGGATTTATCTCCGGTTTTTCATTGTGGGAGATACCGCGCCGGTGGATGAGAGTTTGTTGTTTCTTGATTCACTTAAATAGCCACTAAGACTCAAAGGCAGAAAGGAACACTAAGATGGGCTATGTGTTCTTCGTGCAGCTTGGATTCTTCGTGCCTTCGTGGCTAGTTTTGACTGAAGCTTATTTAACAAATCTCCCAGCTACCACAGGATTCTTCGGGTCTGCGTAATCGTAAAAACCCTTCTTCGTTTTATCGCCAAGATGTCCGGCTTGAACCATGTTTACGAGTAGCGGACAAGGAGCGTACTTAGGATTGCCAAAACCGTCCTGTAAAACACGCATGATGTATAGACACACATCAAGCCCGATGAAATCTGCGAGGCGTAACGGGCCCATAGGGTGAGCCATTCCGAGTTTCATCACTGTGTCAATTTCTTCTACGCCGGCAACACCTTCGTGCAGAGTGATAATTGCCTCATTGATCATTGGCATGAGAATTTTGTTCGCAACGAATCCAGGATAATCGTTCACCTCAACCGGTACTTTTCCAAGTTTGGTAGAAAGCTCCATGATGGATTTTGTTACTTCATCAGAAGTGTTGTAACCGCGGATCACTTCAATAAGTTTCATTACCGGAACCGGATTCATGAAATGCATTCCGATGATTTTATCAGCACGTTTTGTTACGGATGCAATTTTTGTAATGGAAATTGAAGATGTATTGGAAGCAAGAATGCAATTTGCCGGAGCAGCTGCATCCATATCGCGGAAGATTTTGAGTTTGAGATCTACGTTCTCTGTTGCAGCTTCTACTACAAGATCAGCTGCCGATACACCAACAGCAAGGTCTGTAACCGGAGAAATCCGTGAAAGCGTTGCAGCTTTATCGGCTTCGGTCAACGAACCTTTTGCCACTTGACGATCAAGATTCTTTGTGATCGTAGCAATTCCGCGGTCAAGTGCCTCTTTGGAAATATCGACTAGCGTAACTGCATATCCGCACTGAGCGAAAACGTGCGCGATTCCATTTCCCATTGTGCCGGAACCGATGACGGTGATGTTTTTCATGTAAACGAGATTATTTTTATTGCGCGTAAAGGTAGAAGGATGTACGATCTGTGCTTCACTGGGGAGATTTTTTTTGCCACAGATTACGCAGATTACGCAGATTGAAATTCCAACTTAACAGGTTAAAGGAATTTCGTGTTTTGCAGCGGGGAGAATTGTGCGTAACCAGATAACAAATCTGCGCAATCTGCGTAATCTGTGGCTAACCTTTTTAGTGAGCGCAGCGAACACAATCCTTCACCGCACAACAAACTTCTGCGTCAAAACTCCCCACTCATCGCTCTCAACTCTAAGAAAATAAATTCCAGATGCCCAATTTGCAACATCAATAATTCCAGATTCTCCAGTTCGCTTTTCTGAAAACATGATCTGGCCCATGTTATTCACTACAACCAGCGTGTGTTCGGCTGAGTTCGGAGGCAAGTTGTAGGCAATATTTTCGGTTGCAGGGTTGGGGAAAATTGAGAGTTTTACTTCGTTACTCAGATCTACTAATGAGTTTTGGAAACCATATGCAACAAGAAACAAGCTTGTAGCTCCGTTGCCAGTCAAGCTAGCAGATCCACTGCTTGGATCCCAATCAGCTGCGCCACGTACTGTCCCAGTCCAATAAATAACTCCTCCATCACTAATGACACCGTATCCAAATTCATAGTCAAGTGAGGTGCCTGTGGCAAAAACTGCGATCAAATTGCCGGAAGAATTGTAACCGGCCAGAAATGGATCCGCACTTCCGGAAGTTGATGGTAATGCTGTTGCTCCACTGCCCATGTCAAAATCTGTATTGCCTTTGTGTTGACCTGCAATCCAGACCTGATCAGCGTCATCCACACAAATCGCATATGGCCATACCTGGCTGTCGCTATTAATCGATCCTGACCAGAAATAATTCCCGAGTGAATCGTAACATCCGACAAAGGCTGATCGGAATCCGGTAGAAATAACGTTTGCCGTTCCTGTAGATGGATCCATGTCAATTGTGTTTGTGAAAACTCCTGCGATAATTATTTGCTTCGTTGAACTTACTGCAATATTTTGATCAGTCAGTGCGGTCGAACCGCCCTCCAGAAAAATTCCCCAAATAAAATTTCCGTTGATATCATAGCTGGCAATAAACCTGCTTGCGGTCCATGATGAGGCAGCAAAAACGCCGGAGCCAAAATCAATATCACTTCCCATTGCTGGTTGTCCACACAAAATGATTTTGTTATTCCCACTAATAGCAATATCTGTTATCTCAACTGATTCAGTCAATTGGGTGTTACTAATTTGCCAGATTTGTTGACCCAATGGATCAAGACAAGTAACAAATCCTTCGACACCAAATGTTCTAAGATAATTTATTGACAATCCCGGATCAATATCCAGACTATCCCAGAAAGTTCCGACTACAAATAGATTACCTGACGCATTGGTTGCAATCGATTCGATCGTCGAAAATTGTGTGTCATAAAAACAATCAACCCACAAGAAAGTACCGTTAGAATCATACATAGCAACAAAAGCGGACCGAATGTTTGGCCGCCAAGGATTTGCTTTGATTGCAGCTCCAGGTCCTGGGTCAAAATCAATCGTGTCAAAAAAGTAACCTCCAAGAATGACATTATTCTGATTGTCTACAATACAACATTCGATCTGGGAATACAACGTATCAATAGGAAGCACAAACGACCATAAATGAACTCCGAGCGAAGAATACTTAGCAACCATTGGAGCAGGCGTAGGAGAAGTATTCGGTACTGTTGTTATTCCCGGATCAAAATCAACTGTTCCATAAGAAGAACCGCATACAATAATATTGCTTGAATTGTCCTTTGCGATCGCGTATGTTGTGGCACCTCCAGTAGTATCACCAAGCGCAAATCCCCATTCATAATTTAGTTGGGCGGAACATTCTAACGCACATATTGTCAACAAAGCCAGGAACAGATTTCTCATATCAAAAACTTTATTGCAAGTTAGGTCAATTTGAGAAATGATGTTAAGGAATAGAACCATTGGTTAATGTAGCTTGATAAATGGAAAGGATAGCGTAATTAATGCGTCTTCGAACTGGGGATTGCTTCGTACCTCGCAGTGACTCTCAACGCATCTTCGAACTGGAGATTGCTTCGTGCCTCGCAATGACGCTAAACGCGTCTTCGAAGCAAATGCGGGCGGAAATTGCGCGCTAACAACAAACACATCTGCGCAATCTGCGCTATCTACTTACCGCGGCCCTGCACCACAATCAACACCGTATAAATCAAAATCTTCATGTCAACATACAACGACATGTTCTCGATATACAGCAGATCGTATTTGAGACGCTCGATCATTTGTTCTACGTTTTCGGCGTAACCGTATTTTACTTGTCCCCAGGAGGTGATTCCGGGTTTTACTT
>CAZBYM010000116.1:0-9972 GCA_964495745.1 uncultured Chryseobacterium sp.
CAAGTCTTGGACCTAAAGGCGAGAGAAAAGCAATGGAAGGAGAAGTAACCGCGTTGAATCACGAAGAAGTTGCTGGCTTATTAAAGGAAGCAAAATCAGTTGTAATTGTTCCCGGTTACGGAATGGCAGTTGCAAAAGCGCAATTTCCGGTTTACGATTTGGTCCAAACATTACGTAAGTCAGGAAAAAATGTCCGCTTCGCAATTCACCCGGTGGCGGGCCGCTTACCGGGACACATGAACGTTTTGTTGGCAGAAGCAAACGTACCATATGATATAGTTCTGGAGATGGACGAAATCAACGAAGACATGCCAAGCACGGACGTTGTAATGGTAATTGGCGCGAATGATGTTGTAAACCCGAGTGCGCAGGATGATCCGGCTTGTTCTATTTACGGAATGCCAGTAATCGAAGCGTGGAAAGCGGAAAAAGTAATTATCATGAAACGCTCCATGTCGGCAGGGTATTCAGGTGAAGACAATCCGTTATTCTACAAACCGAACTCCGAGATGTTGTATGGGGATGCGAAAACAAGTGTCGAGAAGATTTTGAGTTATCTGAAATAGAATACCAGAAGTGTTCAATGCAGATTGGTGATGCGAAGAGAGCGATTGCAAAGTTTGTTGCGCCCATGGCGCGAAGCCGCAGATGCGCAGATTACGCAGATTTTTTTAATCAATTTTGTGTTCACTTAATTCATTAATCTGCGTAATCTGCGAATCTGCGGCAAACCGGCGGAGCCGGAAAAAACAGAATTAGTAATAACTTCAGAAAAATTCTGTCGTAACTCAAGAATGAAATACCTTGGGGCTGCAGTGATCTCATAATTATTGAATGAACATCCGCAATCATTTTCCTTTCTGGATACTAGTACTGGTCTTGATTCTCCAACGAATCGCGGTGCTTGTTCTCTTCAATTCTGAATACACAGACAACGACCAAACCCTCGCCTGGCTCATGGCTCAGGATTATTCCCAAGGAATATTTCATCAGCCATTTATCTACGGACAGGATTATAATTACATGATTGAAGCGTTGCTCGCTGTGCCTTTACTGTGGTGTAAAGTTCCTGTTGAAAGTGCTTTGCCAATTATTTCAAATTTGTTGGCGATTCTTCCGTTCGTGAGTTTTGCTTTTTGGTACAAACGACAAGACAATCTTACAGCGGCAGTAATTTTTCTCGCCATTCCATTGTTCTTGCCAATAAGTTACGCACTCATCACTTCCATTCCGCGCGGATTTATCAATGGACTTGCACTGTTTGCTTTCTGGCCATGGATTGGAAACATTCTCAGGATTGGGATGAGAAACGTGTTGTATGGAATGATTCTGGTCGCTGCATTTGTTATTAATCCCAATGTAATTTTCACTGCTGTTTTTCTTGGTGGAATGGTTTTCCTGCGAGCAGAAATGAAAATGCGAACAGTGATGTTTATTCTTGTTGGGGGAACAATTCCGGTACTTATTCATCTGATCTCACTCAATTGGGTGTATTATCATGCAGATCAACTCATGCACTTTTCTTGGGGACTCGAATGGACATGGGATTATTTCAAAAACGCTTTCGGTGAAAATTCGGCCGCCTATTTTCGCGGAGTCGTTCCTTTCTCGGAGAAATTTTCGCTGATCATCTTTTTGATTTTTCCTGCACTCACATTTTATGCGTTGTGGAAGAAGAAATTTGAAGTTGCGTTTCTATTGGGAATTGTTTCTGCGGGAGTAATTCTCGCTTTGGGAATTAATAAAGTCAACGACGGAACAGCCTCAGTGTTTTATCCGTTATCGAGAATGTTTTTGGCTTTGCCTTTAGTTCTGACACTCGTACTGGTTGAAATGTTTGGTTATTTTCGAAATCAGACAATAGTTTATTCGTTCTTGCTCGTCTCTGGAATTTTTTCCGGAATTCAACTTCAGCGCATGAACACAGTAATCGCAGAAGAAGTTACTGTAACTGAGGTGCCGCTTTCAATCACATCTATTCATAATCTCAGATTTCAAACCGAGCAACTTCGCAATTTCGCATTAGCGAATTCAATCAAATATTTTGCAGGTGCCGGTTACCCAATGAAGTACGGAGATCTTCAATTGATTTTTCATTCGGGAGAAGCATGGTATGATGATTATCCTGATTGTTCAATTCCTGAATACGAACGAAGAAGATGGAGAAGAGATTCCGTTTTGAAACAAAAAGCGAACTCTACTGCCTGGTTCGGAGGAGATGAAGCGCTCTGGCTTGAGCTCGATAAAAAATCAGGAGTGGTCTCTTATGATATTCTTGATCTCAACGCTTACGTTGTTCAAGGTGAGGAAACGAATCAACAGGTTTTTGGATTTCTCGGCAAAGCTATTTTCAGCGGCGAATAAATTGTAAACAGACACGAAAGGAATAGTACGCGGATAACGCGGAATACGCGGATTTTGAATCGCTTTGCGATTCTCTAAACCCGGGAAGCTCGTATTATCAATCCGCGAGTTCAAATCCGCGTATTCCGCGTAATCCGCGTTCTATTAAGCAACACCTTTCTCTATCTGTGAATAAAACTACTCTCAAAAATATTTCCTTCCTGCTCAATAGATATTGCGTAGTTCCCGGAATTCAGATTACTCACATCAATTGTTGCTGCACCATTTGAATTTGGCAGAACATTATTTTCCTGCACCAACTTTCCTTGCATGTCGAAAATCTTCACAACACAATTGCCTCGTGCAGGAGATTGAATCGACAATTCATTCACCACTGGATTTGGAAAAATCTGAAATGTTGCTGGTAAAATTGTTTCCGGAACATTACTCACAATATTATTCGCAGTAATAATCCAGAGTTCAGGATCAAACAAAAGTGAATCTGCAGTAAACGTGAGAGGAATTGTAAATGTTTGTCCACTCACAGTGTGTGAAACTCGTACGAGCGAATCTGTTGTCGCATTCTTAAAATACAACGGAATCGGCAATTCGTAAAACGAAACGGAAGGATCAGATTGTGCTTGAGTTACCGTGACTGTCACAAAATTATTTGTGTCCTGCGACCATACGCAGGTGTAACTTGGAAATCCTTCTCCATAATACCAATCTGAAAAATACCACGCAAGATTTTGTCCGGATGATTGTTCGAGGTGAAGTTGAAAATTCGCAGTGGTTGCAAATCCGTACGAGAGCAAAGGATCATTCAGATAATTGTTCACACCTGCGAACCAGGCGCTGTCGCCAATCACCCAACGAAGCGTATGTAAAACCATTGCGCCTTTCGCATACGACAAACGCGGATCGAAAATTCTGCTGGCAACCGTTGTGTCATCCACCCAAACCGATCCATCGGGTAGTGAAGTAACATAACTTATTTCAGCTTCCAGCCATGGATACCAATATTGCGTGGGAGCATAATTCTCGTAACACAATCCGGTTAGATACGTTGCAAATCCTTCGTTCAACCAAATATCTTCCCATGTTGCACAAGTGACTTTATCTCCAAACCAATGATGAGCTAACTCGTGTGCAAAAAGTTCGTACCAGAATCCACCGATGAATGTAATCGTGGTGTGTTCCATTCCTCCGCCGAAATTGCACTGCGCATGACCGTATTTTTCATTTGCGAACGGATACATTCCGAACAGTGAATCGAACAATTGCATTTGCAGTATAACATCAGGAGTGGAGGAAGCGGCCCATGCAGAATCTTCCGGGTAAATGTAATTCACGACTTCAATCGTGTCTCCATTGTCGTAAACAAAATCACTGTACACCACGTAATTGCTCACCGCAAAACAAACGAGATACGCAGGAATCGGATGGCGGTGTTTCCACGTCCATTGTCTTTGCACGGCGAAAGTGACATCGTTTGTAAGAATTCCATTGCTGGCTACTTCATACCACAAAGGTGCCGTAACCAGAATATCTACCGAATCAATTTTGTCGAGAAGATTTTGTTTGCACGGCCACCAGTTCATCGCACCATAAGGCTCAGACAACGTCCACATCACCGGATCGTTGTTGGGTCCATGAACGTCCAATTGAAATCCGCGGATACTTGTATCAGGCGCACCGTGATAATAAACAGAAACTGAGTCCAACACGTTTGCTGGCAATGACGCGCCAAGTTGTCCGTTCAGAATATTAAATACATGTGTAAAAGGAACCGCGCTTCCGTTGTACACAATACTATCGACAGTAAGAACTACTGACAAATCGAATTCGATGGATGTGATCGTTTGGTTCGGAACAAAATGAGTGGTGATTTTTCCGTCTATCCAATTCATGAACGGATCGACTTGCCATTCGCAGCGTTGGTACACGAAATCGGAGGTGTTGACGGCTTGAATGGTTGGTGGGGTGGAGCGGACGTGTTGTTTGGATTCTGATTTTGAGAGTTGATGTAGATTGTATTGAGCAGAAACTACTGAGATGGAACTGAAAATGAAGACAAATAGCCAAGCGTGAATCACACCACAATTTACGAAGATTCAATCGAATCAAGTCCACGCGCGGTGGATTTCTACGATTTATCGAAGGTTGACGCGGCAGGATCAGAATTAGAGGGCAATCCAACCTAGTCACTTTTTCTGAAATAATTCTTAAGAGTTTCACCACCCCACTGAAACTCTTTATTAGTAGAATCAAAACTAAGACCATATACTCCATGGTCATCGGTGTGGTCATAATATTTAGCATATACTTCTCTAACTCGCCCTGAATCATCGAAGTGCACCCACAACTGGGGATAGTTTCCCTGAAATTCTTCGGTGTATGTAAACGTTTTATTTCCGGAATCCACCGGAGCTCCTAATCGGGAAATCACTTCAGATTTCGACATCCCCAAATGAACAGACAATATGCTATCTGGGTTAATTGTATAATTGTCATGCTGCTCACTACAAGAAGTGATCGTCACCAATACTAATAAGTTGGTTACTAAATTTATTTTCAGCATTGACGTCATTGAAGATTGCTTCAAAATCCCGTCGTATCAACAGCCCCCGAACAAATCGAATGCGGATAATTTTTGCTTGCAAAACTTTGAATCAAATAAATCGCTTGTTCTCTAACGGTGGATGTATAGGGTTCATCGTGCTTATGGCTATCATATGTTGTATAGACAATCGATGATTTGGAGGTATCGTTGCAATGATTCTGTAGTTCGACTAAATCCGTCTCTTTGAACCAAGTTGAGTCCGGTTTTTCTTCAACATAAAAAAGAGCGGAACCGGCATATTTCGTTAATGTATCCAGGAAGTCAGCTGGTGTAGTACCGGACCAGTATTTCTTATCTACTACAAAGGTAGGGTACGTGCTTAAAAATACTCCCTTGTTGTTATTTGATGTATCTGTAAATGTCTGATTGTTGTTACTTGATGTATTATTACAGCACGACGTTAAAATAAAAACGGTTACATAAGTAACAATGCTTACACTTTTACTCGGACTTACACCTTTCTCTTTCATCCATCCAATTTAGTCAATTCAACTCAAGGACGCTACAACTCTCCGGTTTTTCTCAATGTCAACCTTCTATCTATCGAAGTATCAACAAAAAAAGCTGCAATCTCCCGATCACGGCTCTTATTTTTCACTCCCATCTCTCGCGCATAATTTTCCAAAGTTGGCGTAAACCTCATAAACATTTAACTCAAGCAGCGCGTTTGGATTTTTTCATTTTCTTTTTGTGGGCTGCAATGGCCGCACTCAGAAGCTTTTTTTCTGCTTCTGTTAATGGACGCGGATCAACAACAAAATCTTTGTCGTCTAAATGATCGAGATTGTCTTTCTTGCGTTTCATGGGATTTAAGATTTAAAATATTTATCAATAAGAGTTCTCGCCTCACGTTCGTAGATTACCATCAAGTGTCCGCCAACGTGTACCGCACCAAGACGATCTTCGTAATGTGCAATCAATTTTGTTTTTGATCTAAACGACATTATGCCAGAAGCCCCATTTTGAAAGGAGAGTCTACAGGCAAACGCTACAAGATTACCAGCTACACCTTCATACATTTTGTTTCTTCCTTTATTGAAGGAAGCGCTTTCTATAAGATGCAAGTACACCTGTTCGCCCGGAATTACAGAAATACTCATAACCCCTTGTATGATGAAGGGGTTGTTCTCGATTGTTAATTAATAAACTGCACGATCCGGCTGTCGATGCTCAAATTTCCAATCAAATACCCAACCGTTTTTCTTGGTCAACAACTTCAGATCAGCGTTGCTCAAAGGTAAAACACTAGTAGATAAGCTGTCATTCGTTGTCACATTGACAATGGAATTAGTCAACCTGTCAATTTCAAAATCAAGACCTTGTTTCTGACGATTTTTCACTCTCAAATATAATAAATAACGATGGAAGTTAATTGTAGTGACAGATGGTAATTTAATGCGAAGTTTCCAGATGCTTGCGCCTTGTGCCACAAAAAAACCGCAATCTCTCAATCGCGGCTCTTATTTATTTTCTTCACACAGTCTCCCGTCTCCCGTCTCCCGTCTCCCGTCTCCCGTCTCCCGACTCCCGTCTAATAACTCATCCCCAAATTAAAAAACACAAACGCCCAGATATCCGCCCACTCTTCAATCTGCTTATCTGTTGGTTTTCCTGAACCATGACCTGCATTTTTGTCAATGCGAATCATTACCGGCGCAGAACCTTTTTGCTTTTCCTGCATGGTTGCTGCAAACTTGAAAGAGTGTGCCGGAACTACACGATCATCATGATCACCGGTTGTAATTAGCGTTGCCGGATAATTTGTTTCCTTCACGTTATGCAAAGGTGAATACGCCATGAGACACTTGAACTGTTCTTCGTTCTCGCTCAATCCGTAATCACTTGCCCACGCACGACCGATCGTAAATCGGTGATAACGCAACATGTCCAGAACTCCAACTTGCGGAATACATACTTGAAATAAATCAGGACGTTGAGTTTCACAGGCGCCAATTAATAGACCTCCATTGGATCTTCCTGTAACGGCCAGTTTGTTGCTGCTCGTATATTTCTGCGCAATCAAATATTCTGACGCAGCAATGAAATCATCAAACACATTTTGTTTGTTGCAGAGAATTCCACCTTCGTGCCATTTCTCTCCGTATTCATCTCCTCCGCGAATGTTTGCTACTGCATACACTCCTCCGTTCTCGAGGAATACGCAACGATCAATTCTGAATTCAGGCGCGTAATGTGAATTGAATCCTCCATAACCAAAGAGGAAACAAGGATTATTTCCATCGAGCTTGATTCCTTTTTTGTGCGTGACAAACATGGGAACTTTTGTGCCGTCTTTGCTTGGGAAGAAAAGTTGATTGGTCTCGTATTCATCCGATTTGAAATCGCAAGTGGGTTGAAAATACAATTCCGATTTTCCCGTGTTCAAATTGTATTTGTAAACTGAAGGCGGACCTGTGAAAGTTCCAACTCCGATAAACACGAGGCTGTCTTTTTTGTGCGCGCTTAATTCATTCACAGCGCAAATGTCTGTTGATCCTGTTGCGATATCTCCTGTCTTCTTTCCGGTGCGATCATAAAGAACCAGTTTCGATTTTACATCAACCAGATAGTGCGCGATGTAACAATTCGGTGCCATTGTAAGTCCAACCATATAGTTCGCATCTTCAGGAATAATTGTTTTCCAATTCGATTCTTCAGGATGATCAAAATCTATTTCAACTAATTTGTAATTCGGTGCGCCATGATTCGTGCGGACCAGCATTTTGCGATCAATAATGTCAAGCACTCCATAATCGTCGGCTGGAACTGTAAGTGGAATAATAGTTTTGAATTCCTGTCCTGGCTTTGAAAGATCTTTAACAATCAATCCGTTTCCATGTGTCGATTTTGCAGGATACAAAATCAACCAGTTCTGATCATCGGTGACATCAGCTCCAAACATCACTTCTCCGTCTTTATCGTCTTTGTAAATCAACTCATCTCTACTCTGATCATCGCCAAGTTTGTGGTAATAGAGTTTCTGGAATTTATTTTGAGAAGATAATGCGCTTCCGGTTGGTTCATCATAGCGACCGTAGAAAAACCCATCGTTCTTCCAGGATGCGCCGGAGAATTTGACCCATTGCAAATGATCTTTCAGCTTTTCACCTGTTACAATATTCATCACGTAAAATTCTTCCCAGTCGGACCCGGCTTTGCTTAAAGCATATGCCATGTATTGACCGTCGTTCGACGCGCTCCAACCACCAAGAGAAGTAGTTCCATCTGAGGAAAGTGTATTCGGATCAAGTAACAACTTCCCTTCTCCATTCACTTCGTCTTTGTAATACAGAACGGATTGATTCTGCATTCCATCATTTCGTGAATAGAAATACCGAGATCCTTTTTTGTATGGCGCGCTTCTCTTTTCAAAATTCCACACCTGTTTCAATCGATCGCGGATCTTATCGCGAAATGGAATCTTGCTCAGATAATCAAACGTTACTTTGTTCTGATCATCAACCCACTTTTTCGTCGAATCTGAATTGTCATCTTCTAACCAACGGTAGGGATCGGTAATTTTGATTCCGAAGTACGTATCAACCGAGTCCACTTTACGCGTAACCGGATAATTGTATTTTGTACCATCAGACACATCGGAAGAACAGGAAGTGAAAGTGAAGCCGATAACAAGTAGAAATAATAATTGACGGGCCATAGTGTAGTGGATATGAGCCAAAAATACGTGTATTTTCCTGTGAATTCCGAGTTTATGGACAAACGGTAATTTATCGGTATTAATGAATTTTACGGTGCAGTTAGTAATAGGAACGCGGATTACATTGATCAAGCAGATTTTCGCAGATTGGGGAAGTACTGCAGATGGAAATCCGTTATGATCCATCTTGATTCGCTCAGGCAATCCTCCGCGAAAATCAGCTCAATCCGTGCCATAAGCGTAGCGCAAGGTCCGCGTTCCTATTAAGGACCGGTTATCTGGTGTGAAATTGACGTTCAACTTGTTACTTTTGCCACACATCTATTATTGATTATGGAAACAGCTGCTAAAGTTAAGACCCAACCAAAAACTCAAAAAGTTTATAGAAACTACAATGGGAATTGGGATGATGTGGAAATTATCGATGCTCCAGACATGGATGTGTTTGTTTTGACCTATGATCGTGAATTCACGCTAGCAGGAGAACTTGTGTTTGAAATGGAGTTCGATCAAAAAAAGAATGAAATTCAGAAGCAACTGAACACATACGACGATAAGGGAAAAATCACGAAGCATGAGCTATACAATGAAGGTGAGCTGGTGGAGACAATTGTTTTTGAATATGATGACAAGGGTAATCTTTTCAGCGAATACCGGGAGTTTGAAGAAGGCTATCCGTTGAAAACGTTGTACAGCTACGATGATGAGAAGCGTGTTGTAGAAAAGCGAGTGGAAGACACGGATGGAGAATTGGAGAAGCGTGAGACATTTGTCTATCACGAAGAATGGAAAGACAAAGTGGTGAAGCATCAGATTTTTGATGAGGAAGATTCTCTTACCACTGAAGAAGAGAATGAATTTGAAATCCGAAATGGCGAAGTAAGAACGAAATCACAAACTGTGACTGACCATATGATCAACATGAAAAGGAAAACTGTATTCCATGATGCAAAGGAGCGTGACGACAACATTGCTTATGTGACGTACAATGAAAAGGAGAAAGTTGTCGAACTTTTCAAAATAATCTTTGATGAAAAAGGTCGCGAAATTGAAGAACGTTCAGAATCGGTAAATGGTTCAGAGAATTTCGAAGTGTATTACACGTACGATGATGATGATCGTGTAATTCACCAAGAACATCGTCAAGGCGATCGCATCCTCAGTAAGCACAACCGCCGATTCAACGAAAGAAGTCTTCCTTCTTTTCATGCGTTCCGTTCCAGTAACCGCGGCATGCATGTGGATTATTTCGAGTATTCGTATTTCGATTAACTAGCGCCTGCGGCGGGCTTACCACGGAGATTTCTATGGTTAATTCCAAATCTAATTTAATCGATAAATTTTTTCA
>CAZBYM010000117.1:0-9929 GCA_964495745.1 uncultured Chryseobacterium sp.
TCGGAGGAAGTTTTGTGAGCAAATATCAAATAGATCAAAATCCATTGTTGAATTTGCCACAGAATGTTGGAGCGTGGGCATTCCGCGCGAATATCATTCGGAAGAAAATCAATGTGTTTGCAGAATGGGCATACAAAATTAACGACCCAACACTTGGAAATAATTTTATTTATAAAAATGGTACGTCGTTATTTGTTTCTGCTGCATACTCCACAAAAGGGTTGGGAATTCTTGTAGCAGTAAAGCAAGTTGACAATTTTGGTTTTCGATCGAATCGTGATGCGGTTGGAGTAAATAGTGTAATCAATTATTTGCCGGCACTTACAAAACAACATACCTATCAACTTGCGGCGTATTATCCTTATGCGACTCAACCAAATGGAGAAGTTGGCTGGCAAGCAGAAGTTGGATACAAATTCAAGAAAGGCAAAGCGCTTGGTGGAAAATACGGTACAAGTGTGACACTGAATTATTCCGAATCACACGGACTTGATACAACTGAACTTCGTGACGTTGGTGCAGCACAACTTGGTTACGAAACAAATGTTTTTGGGATCGGACGATTGTATTATCAGGATTTGAACGTTGAGATTTTCAAGAAATTCTCTCCGAAATTCAAAGGAACTTTTTTAACCGGATTGATGAATTACAACAAGAATGTCATTGAAGGAAAAACTGGTTATCCTGTTATCCTATCACATTACATCGTGTTCGATTTGATTTTCAAAATCAATGACAAACTTACTTTCCGCACCGATCTCGAACATTTGTACACAGAATCCGATTATGGCAGTTGGGGGCTTACACTTGTTGAGTTAACGATGGGAGAACACTTCTTCGTTTCGGCAATGGATCAATACAATTATGGTAATCCTGATTCGCACTATCGAATTCATTATGTGAATGGTCAGTTTGGTTACTATTGGGGAACCAATCGAATTGTAATGGGTTACGGTAAACAACGTGCAGGAATTTTCTGCGTTGGAGGAGTTTGTCGCTTTGTGCCGGCTTCCAACGGATTTACTTTAAGCATAACGAGTTCATTTTAACAATTCAAATTCTTACCTTTAAGAATCATGAAATCGAAATACATTGCTCTGTTAACTGTGCTAGTCGCGTTTATGTTTAGTATGTGCGATTATGTAAAGAATCCGTATGATATTGAAGGGCCGTCAGCTGAAACTTTCGACTCAACTAAACGCGTAGCGCTTCTTGAGGAATGGACTGGTCATACGTGCATTGCTTGTCCAGCTGCAGCTGCAGATATTGACACCATGCGCAGTCTGTATGGAGAATCTTTTGTTGCTATTTCAATCCACGATAATTTCTTCGCCGAACCTTGTCCGCCGCACGCATTGCCCGGATGTGCGAATGGCGCGCCTGGCGCGTTTGCTGATGATTTCAGATGTCCAACTGGTGTTAGTTACAGCACAGCGTTTCCTGATGCGTTGACTTTCCTTCCGCAAGGAATGGTCAATCGCCTTGGTTATCCAGGAAATTCTCACGTCAAAACAAGAGGAGCATGGCCAGGAATCGTTGACAGCATTATTCAAGAAGACGCATGCGCTTCGATACATATTGATCATATATACAATTCAACATCGCGTGCACTGGATGTTAGAGTCTGGGGAACTTGGCTGCAATCCTATACGGGCACAATTAACGTATGCGTAATGCTAACTGAGAGCGGAATGGTTGGTTGGCAAACAAATGGAACACAATGCGATTCAGAGTTCGTTTTTAAACATGTACTACGCGAATGCGTGAACACTCCAGGGTCAATTGCAGGATCTCCGCTGTCAACAGGAACTACATTAATCGGAACAACTTATTCCTACTCGCTGCCTTCTTCATATACGATACCCGTGGCATATGATGCTACAAATTGTCATATGGTCGCGTTCATTTACGATGTGACTACGCAGGAAGTACTTCAGGCGTGGGAAGAAGATCTTTAGTGAATAGGCGATAGACGGGAGGCGATAGTGAACTCCTTGTTCAGATTTTCACTTTTGCAACAATAAATCAAAGTTCCCGGTTCATTTTATTGCATCAATGATTGAGTGCGCACAAGTGGCTCACTATCGTCTATTACCTCCCGCCTATCGTCTGTCATCTCTTTCGTACCTTCGTACAATGCGTTTCCGCCTTCTCATTCTTCTCGTATTCTGCGCTTCAGCAACACTCTCCGCTCAAAAAACATTCAGCGCCGGAGTTGTGGCAGGAATAAACGGATGTCAGATTCACGGCGACTCATATTCTGGATTCGATCAAATTGGATTTGTGGCTGGTGCTTTTGTACACAACAATCCAGGTGAAACTTGGCAAGCGCAATTTGGAATTCAATACACGCGAAAAGGTGCGCGGCATGTTGTGCGACCGGAACTTGGCGGTTATCGTGATTTTGAAATTCGCCTCAACTATATTGAAGTTCCTCTTGTGATTCGGTACAATACCAAAAAAGTCTTCTTCGATCTTGGACTCGCAACAGCCGTGTTGTTCAGCGTTCGCGAATGGGATGCCGCAGGAAGTATTACACCACGCGATTTCAAAAAAATGGAATTTGCATTCACAGCAGGAATTGGCTTTAATATCAATGAAGCGATGTTTATTGAATTCAGTGGGACAAGTTCAATCGTGCCCATAAAAAACTTTTCAGTGCCCATGTATTACCAACGTTGGTTATCGAATTTGTTCAATCGCGGAATGTATAACAACATCGTTGGCCTCACATTTGGTTATCGATTTGGAACGGGCTCGAATGAATAAACAAAAAATCGTTGTCGCGATTACCGGCGCAAGTGGTTCGATCTACGCGAAAGTTTTGTTGGACAAACTTCTTCTGTTGAGAGATCAGGTAGAAGAAGTTGGAGTTGTGATGTCAGACAATGCAAAAGCAATCTGGGAGAAAGAGCTTTGTAATTCTGACTTCGACAAATATCCGTTTCGCTTTTTCGGGAAGATGGATTTCAACGCTCCTTTCGCTTCGGGTTCTTCCAGTTACCGCACGATGATTATTATTCCTTCTTCGATGGGAACATTGGGTAGAATTGCCCATG
The DNA here is from genome assembly GCA_964495745.1 of uncultured Chryseobacterium sp. Taxonomy (GTDB): domain Bacteria; phylum Bacteroidota; class Bacteroidia; order Palsa-965; family Palsa-965. The sequence goes on from CAZBYM010000117.1 coordinate 3,060, forward strand.
GAATTTCCAACGATCTCATTACCCGTGCAGCGGATGTCATGCTCAAGGAGCGCCGAAAACTAATTGTAGTTACACGAGATACACCGTTGAGTTTAATTCACATCAACAACATGAAAATCGTGACGGAAGCCGGCGGAATCATCTGTCCTGCAAGTCCTTCCTTTTACAGCAATCCTGCCAACTTCGAAGAACTCGCTTCTACGGTTGTCGACCGAGTTCTCGATCTCTCGGGAATCCAAAACAAGACTTTTCGCTGGGGAGAATAACTTTCAGTCTTCGCTTCTTGCAACTGCTTCACTGAACTCACTTCACAATCAACACCTCACTGTGCATTCTGCTGCCATCTTCCAAACTGACTTGGACTGTATAACTTCCCGCAGCAAGAGTTCCTGTTTCAAAATCAATTTGTCCGATGAAAGTTTGTTGATTTACCAGTTGTCCTGAGTTGCTGAAAATTTTCAGAACAAGTTGGCCTGGTTCCGCCGTTGTAATGTGCAGCACATCTTCATTCGGATTCGGAAACATGGAGAATGGAATCTTTTTCGGAGGTTCACTTATTCCAACACCTATCGGACATGTTGTTCCGTAACATGCAATGCGGTTTGCTGGAATTCCGTAACCAACTTGAGAAAAATAACCCCCAATGTATAAGTTGCCATTGTACACACACATTTCCTCAACGTCAGATGAAGCGCCTCCGTCAACGCTAGTCCACTTGATACCATCGAATTTGTAGACATTATTGATCGTATCGCCTGCGGCCGTAATTGTAACGTTTCCCCCACCGGCAAATAACTGTCCGTTGAACATCGAAAGGCAATGTGTTCCCCACAAAGTATCAGTTCCGGTTCCAACGGCGGACCAAACCGTGTCATTCCACATGGCAACTCCATTGGCAGGAACTCCTCCCGCCAAGGTAAAACCACCACATACGTACAGGACATCATTAATCGAGTCTACTGTCATATCCCATACATAATAATTCAATCCACTTCCCACAGTATCCCATTGAACACCATTCCATCGCGCAATAAAATAAGCCGGAATACTTCCAGCCTGTACGAAATCGCCGCCAACATAAAGCTGACCATGGTAAATCGCCATTGACTTAACATCTTCAAAAGAACCGTTCACGCCACCACCAACGTCAGACCAAGAAGTCCCATTGTATTTTGCCATTCTGTTGCAACTTATTCCGTCAACAGTTGTCATCATTCCACCGATGTAAATTTCATTATTATAAACCTCCATGCATTGAATATTGGTATTTGTTCCGCCGCTAGGCGTAATAGATGACCAACCTGTCAGGCTGTCCCAAGCAGCAATGTTCTGAGTAAACGGAATACAATCAGGAGGTATGTCAGCGCAAAAAATATTCCCGCCAACAATTAGTTTGCCATTAAACCAAGCGGCATCATTTACATATCCAAACACTCCAGATCCAAGAGTATCGATGTCATTACCACTTAGAGTGACAATACCATCAACTGGCACCCCACTGAAGTTACATGTGCCAGAACAATTTACTCCAATGTAGAGTTTCTCAAATGAATTTAGACTCGTAGGACCGCCACCTACCATACCCAAACCAACATTGTTCCAAGATTGCGCGTAAACACACTTGGTTATCATGATCAATAACCAGAAAATGACTTGCTTTTTCATTACTCAGAGTTCCCAATAATAATTTTTTGCTGCCCAAATATTTTCACATCAGTTTTTAGCATGCATAAGTAAACTCCATTCGACCACTCTGCCGTATTAATTGTGATTAAACGTGTATCACTGGAAAAGCTTTGTGAGTAAACCAGTTTGCCTGTGATATCAAAAACCTGAAAAATTGACGTCTCCTCTACCGGCAGATGACAACTAAAGTTGACGTTTTGATCAGCTGGATTAGGATATGCATCTCCAAGAAAATATTCCACGACAACTGAGTCTTGTTGTTCAGGACTTCCTAATCGACTGGTGGCGTCTAACATTTCAATTTGCAAGGGCTCTCCAAATACCACAAACAAGATGACCTTGGCGTTGGCGCGCGCTGGGCAATCTGTCCCCAAGTCAGCAATGGAACGAACTTTTTGCTCCTCCAATTCAGTCAAGGAAAAGACATCCCTACCGACAGAATAAACAGCATGCAGTAACAACAGAATCTCCATTTCCGCCTGATCTTCAATGGTAACAGGACTAAGCGAATTGATGATGGACTGAGCGGAGTCATATTTGTGTTCGGCCAAATATGCAGCAGCTAGAGAAGTACTAGCCGCAAAAGTATTCTGCTTTTTTAATAATATATAGACCGAATCATTTTGCGAAGTGTCAATTTCAGAAGCCTCTAAATACAAATTCATTTGCTGATTGTATGCTTCCTGCCGCTGACCAATTTTCGATTGTAATTCCGCTTCAATAATAGAAAGTGTTCTGTTTGACCCACTTTGAGCTGCTATGATTTGATTTACGATGCCCGAAGGCAAAGACGAGAGACGCTCATAAAGTGAAATTCGAACCATTGATGAAACTGGCGAATTGGCAATAATTACTTCCATGAACAGACCAGGCGGTGTGCCAATCAAGGCGATGTATGCCAACATGACTTGATCACTTAGCGGAGAATTCTGAACAAGGAGATTTTTTAGTCCTCCCTCGGGCATACCCGAACTAATTGATTGAAGAAGATTTTGAGTTTGACCACCATCAATGATTGATTCCACTTCCGACTTTTCCGATTCAAGAAGCCCAATCTCGCTCTCGATTTCAACAATCCTTTGGTTGTAATTATTAAGTTGCGGACCGGGATCGCATGACGTTGATGTTTGCGGCATCCATGTAATTATATCAGTTGGCAACAAAACGTTCCCAGAAAGTGCTGTCAATGGTTCAGGAACAACAGTCGCAGAAATACCTGCAGGATCCGTAGTATGCGCGTGGTAGTCAAAACTGTATGTAGAATACAATTGATTTCGCAGGGGGCTTGTTTGATTAAACCTGTTACCCGCAGGATCTTTATCGATAGTGATAGGTAGAGTTCCTTGATGCGCCAAGGATCCGTAATTTCTCCAATTCGCCAAGTATGTTGGTCCATTGACATGAGTATTGCAGTGTATTTGCAAGAATGAATTATTAACCCCACTAGAAATTCCGGTAACACAGTTCGTGAAAATATTTCCTTGATTGGTTCTTCCGATGAGTCCGCCCATCGTTCCAGTATTGCTCACCGTAATACCAACGAGACACCCTGTCAACTCGTTGTCTTTAACAAGGATTCCACGAGACGAAATACACCCGATTCCGATTAGAGCACCGTTAGGAACATCGTTATCAATTATTCTATCACCAACCCCACTCCAACTTTGAATCGGTATCAACGTTTGAGTATAAGTATTTCTCACGATTCTGTTGACAAAGAAGGGTGAACTGAAGAAGTTCCCGTGCGTTTCTCCGTTGGTACAATTCGTGAAAACGTTTTCCTGACCAAGCACAGCACCTCCTACTCTCAGCGAAGAATTAATGCCAATAATTCCATACTCTGCATTGTTGAAAGTATTGCTTTCAATCCGAATATTTCTGACACCGATCGCTTGTATATATGCGTATGTTCTTTGTAAGTTATTCGCGTGAGCATAATTTTTATTGTACGGATTCGGATAGGTGTAACTATTACCTGTCAGATAACCGGGATCGCCGGGTCCGCCACCCAGAAAATCGCACCCAATAATTTTAGAAATATTTAATGGTGCATATGAGATGAATCGAATTCCATACGCGCAATTTATTATATCGCTAGACGAAGCATCAAGAATCCCTCCACTTCCGATAGTGTTAAACACCTGTCCAGTCCATTGTCCAACAACAATTGCGTTGTGCGCGTCTCTGATTATTGTTCCATTTCTTGTTATTAATTTTCCTTGATACGATCTTCCGGTTTGAGGGTCGCTTATTATTTGTGACACGCCCGACATACCCCAAATTTCAATTCCCTGCCACATCACTGGACAAGGTTTAGGTTGATCATGTGTAGATCCTACGGGAAGTAGTAAGCAATTATCTAAAATTAATTCTGCTCCGGTGCTAATGATAATTTTTCCCCATGGACCAAAGCCGAGCTGCTTGTTAGTGAGATTAACGGAGAGTTTGTTTTCAATGAACAAAGTATCCTTGATTGTCGCAAGAGAAGAGAAACTTGAAGTTGATGCAAAACTTGAAAGAAAATTGCTGACGTCAGTGGCATTTTGCAAATGCACACTACCATTGTGCGTGTAGAATGGAAATTCCAATGACGAGCAGCAATTCGGATTGTAAGTCGAAGTTGATGGAGTAACTGAAACAACTACGGTATAAGTAGTACTACAGTTGCCACTATTTCCAATCAGAGTTACTACATATTGCCCAGGCTGAGAATAAATATGCTGAGGGTTTGTTGTTGTTACACCACTGGAACCGTCACCAAAATCCCAGTAGTAATACAGACAATTGACGCTTGTGTTAAAAAACAGAACCGGAACATTTACACATTGCCCTGACGTAGCATTAAAGGAAGGTTTGGGATTTTCAACAATCACAGTTATCACATCAACAATCGTTGGACAACAAGTATTCGCATTCGGAACAGTAAGCGTATAAGTGGTAGTTACTGAGGGCGTAGCCGTAGTAGTAGAGCAAGTTGCGCAAGCAAGGCCCGCGGCTGGTGTCCAAGAATATGGTCCGTTGGTTTGAATTGCATTTAATGTAGTCGAGCCGCCAACACAAATGGTGGCATTCGAAGTAAACGCAGACTCGCAAATGCTTCGCGAGTATGTTGTGGATGCGACAGTGTTCCAATTGTTGAAAATATTTTGCCGTTGCAAAGTGAACGATAAAATATCCGTTTGGCCGCCAATGGCGGTACACGAAATGCGCCCATTTAAATAGATGGAATATGTGGTGCCACTTGATAACGATATCAGCAAACTGTTTCCGCTTGCGTCGACAGCAGGAAACTGGTTTAGTGGATTGTTATTATCAACGACTATTACCCAAGAGGCAGTATTACTGAAATAATTGAACGGTCCAGATTGCGTAGCCTGTATCCGAAATGTTCCGCTAGAAGTAACTGAAGCGAAACCTGTATAATCAGTTGGGCAGCCAGGAAAAAGACATTGCAATCCAGAGAATGAAATGGTGTTCGTTAGAATAAGTGGTACAATTGATAAACTGAATGCTAACGAAACGTTCGAATAGTTGGTACATGTTCTACATCCACCGAATTGTGAAGATTCGCGTTCGAGATTAATATAGTAAGTCCGGCCAACAATAAGTTCGCTAGTAGAAATAGCCAATGAATCACTATAGCCGAACAAAAACGTACCACTATCAGTTCGCGCATATGAAACGCTCAGCAACTCAAGATTATTACAGGAGTCTCCGTACAATCTCAACTCATGAAGATGACCATCTGTTGTGTCCGATAAATTATGCAGAACTACTCTTGCAGTCGTGTCGTTTGCAATGAATGAGTACCATTTCGATTGTGTGGCAATCGAATCATAGACTGTATTTCCGTAAACAATTGGTAACGATGACGTACATGTTAGTCCTTGTTGGCCTCTTAATTCTTGAATCCCCAAAAGCAAATGGGAAATGGGAAATGGAGATGACAAGTAAAAAAAGAAACTTGCAACCACGGAATTTAGGATAAATTGTCATTTTGTGAGATTTAAGTTGAACATAAACTCACAACGCGGGGGCTTCGTCGCTTAAATGCTAAGATATACAAACGTGCTTGGAATGCAACGTCAATACAAGATAATTCCTTAGCGTCAAAAACTAACATACGCCGCCCTGAGTAGATCTACAACCAATGACTTGAAATGCGTTGACCATTTGATCCATTTCAGCTTGTTTATCTGTTAATATTGAACTACTGAGCTCTCCTTGATTTTTTCCCAACTGAAAAACAGCCACTTAGCATTTCCTCATCTTACCCTATTGGATTTTTAACACACCTGATGTATCTTGGTTATTCGGTTTAACGTTAAAGCATTGTTGTCCGAAGGACTCCTTGGGTGAATTCTTTCAACCGTAGTAAAGTAGAGAAGATATGCTTGAATTCAGTAAACACATCCTCAAGAGCGTTAGTTTCGACCGCGCTCTGTTCCAGAAAGAACTTAAGAAAATGCTTGGGCACATGAAGCCGGATGAGGCGCTTCTGTTAAAGGCATGGGCGTTGGGAACATTCGGCCACATGTACGGCGATATGATTCTCGATGCGTATAAGAACTTCACTCACGCCTGAGAAAGCGGTAACGTATCAGTCACAATTGTTATTCTGCGTAATAAAAAATAGGAACGCGTCCTTCGACAGGCTCAGGGCAAGGATTGAGCTGATCAAACGGATTTTCACGGATTCTTTACTAACACCAATCCGCCATGGCGGATTGAAATCCGTCACGATCCATTGTTAATCCGCCTAGCGGATTATCCGCGCAAATCCGTTCAATCCGCGCCGTAAGCATAGCGAACGGTCCGCGTTCCTATTTATGATCAAATTGAACCAATGCCAAGAAAACGGATATTCCGTTTTAACCCTTCAAACTTCGTACGCTTCACAGCCGATTTCCGGAATAATTCCTGGAAAACTTCTTCTGTGATTTCTTCCCATTCCTTTTTGGATCTGGTGAGAAGTTCTGGTGAAGCATTGAACGCAGGTTCCTGATGCGGAGCGGAAAATCGATTCCACGGACATACATCCTGACAAATGTCACAACCGAACATCCAGTTCTGGAATTTTCCTTTTTCAGATTCAGGAATCGCGTCTTTCAATTCAATCGTGAAGTAAGAAATGCATTTGCTTCCATCAACTACATAAGGAGAAACAATTGCATCTGTCGGACA
>CAZBYM010000118.1:0-9926 GCA_964495745.1 uncultured Chryseobacterium sp.
TGCCCATCCATCACGAAATCCAAAACTTGTTCCGGTTTTCCACGCAACACGACGGGAAGAAACATAGGAAGTCCAAGCTGCTTCTTCTCCTGGACGAGCAACTTCTACCATTGCTTCAAATGTGCACCACAATGCAGAAGCATCGAAGTAACTTTTTTCATTCGTAAAAGCTGCGACCGTATTTGTGTCGGTTTGGTTTTTCATGTAGTATGGTGCATGAAAATCTGTTTTCGAATATTGTCCACTTGCGTTGTAACGATTCAATGTTCTTGCCATGGATGCGTAACTTCCTGCGAGATCCCAGAGTTTTCCTTCAGCACCGCCGAGAATCAAGGACAATCCATAATCATCTGGTGGTCGCGTAACAGTTGTCAAACCAATTTTGTTAAGCAGATTGTGAAATCTTTCTACACGATACTGTTGCAACATTTTCACCGCAGGAACGTTGAGCGATCTTGCAAGTGCACGATGTGCGGGAACAACTCCATCATACTCGAGATCAAAATTTTCCGGATTGTATCCTGCGATGTCTGTGGGCACATCAGCGATTAATGTATTCGGAAGAATCTGTCCGTCTGTGAGCATTCCGCAATACAAATACGGTTTGAGAATACTTCCTGTACTCCGCGGTGCATTCACAACATCAACATCATATCCATGATCGTCGCTCGTGCCTGCGATGTTGAATCCATCGGGCACAGAAGTGTTTCCAACATACGCACGTGCTTCTCCGGTTTTGACATCAATAACAATTGCAGCTGCGTTGTGAATCTGATTTGCACGCAAACGACTGTGATGACGTTGCACAACTTCAGTTACACGTTGCTGCAAATGAATGTCGAGTGTACTTGCGATTATTTCTCCATCATGACCTTCTTTCGATGCACGATCGAGCAGGTGAGGAGCAAGTCGCGGAAGCGGATACGGAGCGCTCGGTAAAGGTTCTTCTTTGGAAAGATCGCAAGTTGACTGATCAATGATTCCGGCTTCAACTAATCTTTGTAAGAGTCGATCGCGTTTTTCTTTCAGTCGCAATTGATTTTTTCCAGGATAAATCAGCGATGGTGCATTGGGCAATACAGCAAGTGTAGCAGATTCCGCCCACGATAATTTCTCCGGCGATCTTCCGAAAAATCTCCATGCTGCTGCGTCAATACCAACAACATTACTTCCGAATGGAGCATTCGATGCATACATCGCAAGAATTTCTTCTTTCGAATTTGTTGCTTCCAGTCGCGTTGCCATTACAATCTCAATTGACTTTTGCCAGATTGTTCGGGGAGGATTTTTTCGCGACATGCGAATCACCTGCATCGTGATTGTACTTCCTCCGGAAACAACTTTGTTGCTCGAAACATTTTGTTTGATCGCGCGAAAAATGGCAACAGGATTTACTCCGGGATGTTTGTAGAACTGACGGTCTTCAAATTGTATCAGACATTGTGCAAACTTAAATGGAACAGTTGTTCGTTCGGGAAAACGCCATTGTCCATCTTCCGCAATTTTTGCTCCCAGCAATTTTCCATCGCGATCAAGAATTACTGTACTTGTTGGATCGGAAAAAAGTTGTGAAGGCAGACAGAACCACCATCCGATAAGTGCAATGGAAAATCCTGTGATCCATTTTTCTTTTTTTGTTTTGAGGAAGCGCTTAAACCACGCCCATGTCTGGATGAGGGAGGGTTTTGCTTTGGAAGCAAATTCTAAAAGACGTGTTCGGATTTTCTTCACAACGGGTAGCGTAAATTTACTCACTACAGTTCCTCGCTCGACCAGCAAGCTTTTATAGTAACGAATTTTCCGTTCCGGTATGCGATTTCTTTGTGGTAAGTGATTTTTAGTGGCTGATCAGCGAAGTCATTTTCTCCATATTCGAAAGAAGCATCAGGTGAACCGCCCAGGGGATCATTTGTCACGATGGTATGGAAGTATGAAATAATTTTTGTTGAAGGATCGTAAGTGATATCGTAATCGTTATTTGTTCTTGAATCAAGGGAACACACGATTTCAGGTAATTGCATACTTTCAGGTTGAATCGTCAATGCCATCATTGCAATGCAAGTATTACATGTTGTTACACCACCAATTGCGACGTAGGTTGAATTGGTTGAATCTACCATCTGAATGTTACCGAATGAAGCATATGAATAGTCTTTGCTAAGGTCAACAGCGCGAACAGCACCATTTTTTAAGTGGGTATGCAGAATGGTCAATTGCATCTGCCATGATCCTCCATTTTTTGCGTCAATTGTGAAGAAATGAACACGTCCGTCGGATGATGAGGAATGGTAAAGGCTGTTCTGGTTGAATGTCTTACTCAGATCATAGCTTAGAATTCTCCGGTCGTTCAATACGTCAAGTAACCCGGATATTATTTTTCCCTGAACGGTTTCAATTTGCTCATAACAATTTCCATCATCACAAAATGGAGAAAGAGTATCGTAACCTGACAGATAGTAGTTGATGCTGTCGATCTTCTGCTTGAACGTGTCACGACGCATTTGTTCTATTGCTAATATTCGTGAAGCGGTTGTCAGGATGAACAAAACGAAAATGAAGCGCATGACGATAAGTTTGGACAGGATAAATTTAACACAGGAACGCTTTCCGATTATACCGATTGGACAAGTGTTGGTCTGTATTGAACAGATGTTGAGTTGTGGCCGCCTTCGAGCCTCAGGACAGGCTCCAGTGCTGAGGAACGAAGAAGCGAAGAAAAATTTGTCAGTTCGAGCGCAGTCGAGAACTCAACAAATTTGGCCCATTCACTAACTATTTTGCCGCTTCTCGACTGCGCTCGAAGTGACAAAATACTTTGCGCCATTGCCTCTGCGACCATTTTTATGGAATCTCCCCGTTCACCGCATCATTACTTGCAAAACCGCACCCTATGAATCCTGTAGTCGCCATTAACAAACCATGTCACGAGTCCTGGGAACGCATGAATCCCGACGAGAAAGGCCGCATGTGTGACCAATGTTGTAAGGTCGTAGTTGACTTTACAAAAATGTCGAACAAGGGCATTTCTGATTATCTGAAAGTGCGGACTGAAGAAAAGGTTTGTGGACGATTCAAAACTGAACAGGTTGCAGCTCTTCCTAAACATCGCATCCGTTTCTCTTTTGAGATTAAGCGTTTCGCAGCTGCACTTTTCCTTGCATTCGGAAGTTTTTTGTTCGCATCATGTTCTTCCATGAAACCGCATGATCCGGAAATTATGGGCGATGTAGCATACATTCCTGACTCAACGGAAATAGCAAACCAAAAACACAATGACTCATTGATGACGAACTCCGACACGGTAAAAATTGGTGGTGGTACAACTGACAATCAAATCTACACATTGGGTGAACCAACGATGATTGATGTCAAAGATTCCGGCAAAAAGGTTGCACCGAATCAATGCCCTGGTTATTCTCCTGAATAGAATAATTGTTGTCACTTTCCTTCCAATTAGGATTATGCTGAAGCAGGAGGCTTTGCATCAATTCACGGAGCTTTCATTAATCTCTGTATTTTTGACCGGATGAAAGGATTTATTCTGATTTTTTCGATACTCACTTGTTTGACTTCCTGCCTCACGGAGGAGCAGCAGAGGGAAATTCTTGCGGCCGATTCTGCCGTGAATTCTCCTACCGGCGTTGATACATTTATTGTCGGAAAAAAATCGGAACTGACAATTACTCCTGAGGGCGAAAGCCTACTTGTTGCTAATGATACTGCGTTGGAAAACATCCGCATCGCTATAAGCGGTACTCCAACAAATGAAGAAGAGGTTATCACGAATACAACCATCGTGAAGAATCCTGACGTGGCTCCATCTTTTCCTGGAGGCGGTGGTGCAATGGACAAATTCGTTGCGAAGAATCTGTTGTATCCTCGTCCGGCGTTCAAGAATAACGTAGAAGGAACGGTTATTGTTCGTTTCGTTGTGGAAACGGATGGGAAATTGACGGGTATTGTCGTTCAGAAAAGCCTTGGTTTTGGCTGCGATGAAGCGGCGATTAACGTGATCAAATCAATGCCGATATGGTCTCCTGGCAAAAAAGCAGGTGCAAATGTCCGCTGTTCGGTGGTTTTACCCTTGAGTTTTGATCTTAAGGATGACGACGATCAATAGTTAAAAAAGGTTAGTCTTGGCGATTTTGGGCAATTTCGGGTATTGTGGAGGTTAGTCTTAACCCTATATTTGCCGATAAATAGTCCAATTACCTGTGAAAAATTCCTCAACAATAATCAATGTTATTCTAGGCATAGCTGTGGCGGTGCTTTTTTACCTGCATTTTTCATCACGTCAAGATCTGGCTGATGTAAGAGCGAAGCAAGAAGATACAACTCCTGACATGTCATTCAAACTTCCGAAGGATTTGCAAGGCGCGAAAATTTTGTACGTGAATATTGATTCGATCAACACGAATTATCGTGCATTCGCAGAATTGTCTGAAGAAGCTGGTTCCGGTTTACAAAACCAGATGGCGGTGTATCAACGCAAAGCTGCAAATCTTCAGGAGCGTTATGCAAAACTTCAGGAGCAAGTGAACATGGGTACGATTGCAACTGGTGATGCAGAGAAAGAGGAAGCTGCGATCAATGCAGGATTAGATGAACTCAAGCGCATGGAAACGAATCTTGCATATCTCGAAAGTGCTGCAATGCAGAAGAACGATATGATCTCTCAGGAAATTGCACTTTACTTCCGCGAATACTCGATGGCAAAAGGAATTGATTACATCATGATGTTCGGAACAGGAATGCCAATTATTTACGCGAATGATAGTCTTGATGTCACCAATGATGTTGTTAATGCGTTAAATCTGGAATACGACGCGCGCAAAGCAAAAGCTGGAACTCCGCCAACCAAATAGTTACTAAAAGTTATTTCGTCCGGCTGTTCTGAACTTGTTTCATAGCAGCCGGATTTGTTTTTTTACACCAGATTGTCCGACTTCGGCTGAGCTTGTCCAGAGCGAAGCCGAAGGGCTCAGTCTGACAATCTACCACGACTCAATATCAGATAACATGGAAAAAACAAAAAATTATACTGGAGCATTGATTTCCAAGATTAATTCTGTGGGCGATTTTCACGATGTATTTCTAATTGGAAACCGTCACGTTCCAACCGGAGAAGTTCCGCCTGAAGAAGCGATGTTGCGGTACAATCTTTTGAAAGAAGAGAACGAAGAATATCTCGAAGCCTGCAAGAATGGCGACCTCGTTGAAATTGCAGATGCATTGGGCGATTTGTTGTACATCACGTTCGGAACAATTCTTCGTCACGGTTTACAACACAAGATCGAAGAAGTGTTTGATGAAATTCATCGCAGCAACATGTCGAAGCTCGATAAGGACGGCAAGCCGATTTTCCGCGAAGATGGAAAAGTGTTGAAGAGTGAACTTTATTTCCGGCCGGATATTAAGAAAGTGCTTGAGAAATAGATTGGTCGCCTTCGGCTCCAGATAATGGGAACGCGGATTTCACGGATCTCACGGATATGCGCGGATGATCAACTTCGCAGATCAGCGATTGTCACACTTCGACTCCGCTCAGTCTGACAATCATCTTGGAACAAGTTCGTTAGAGGATCAAACTCGCAGTTTCCTTTTACCGAACACTACTTTTGAAAAACCTTGTCAGGCTGAGCGGAGTCGAAGTCGGCAAGGCGCGTAAATCCGAGTCCTGGCAAGGAACACTAAGCCCATCGTCCAAATCTCCTACCGTATCAACGCAACGTGCCCGTTCCTCCTCACAAATTCTCCATCGCAACGAAAATCGAGATAGTAAACGTACACTCCTTCTTCAACGAGCTGATCATGAAATCTTCCGTTCCAATGATCGTTCATGTCGTACGATTCGAAAATCATTTCGCCCCAGCGATTGAAAATCATGATGTGAAATTCGGCAACATTTTCGCCAACACCTCCAAATTTGTCATTCGTTCCATTATTGTTCGGAGTAAATGAATTCGGAATGAAAAATGTACAACTCGTTGCTGGTGGTGTAACGCAATTGTCATCATAAATTTCAATCGTGTCTGTTTGCGTGCAGGAACCGCTGATTTGCTGAACCCAATAAATTCCACTTGCACTTACTGTGATTGATGAAGTTGTTTCCATCGTGCTCCAGAGATAAGACGTCGCACCTGCGTTTGCGGTGAGCGTTATTTGATCGCCCGGACAAAATGGTAAATCAACTCCAAGACTGAGCGGAGAAAGCGGAGTGATTTCTACATCATCAATAAAATAATAAGCAATCGAAGGTTCGAACATCGAAACAGAATTCGGAGGACCATTTCCAAAATTACCCATGTCCCAATTTCCGATCGTGATGAATTGTTCGCCACCGGCTGCAGTATATGTTCCCGTTACGAGTGTCCAGATGGATGTATCGTTCACCGTAACGGATGATGTGATCTGAGGAACTCCAGGTATTGGAAGAATACCGTTCCATCCCGGCGCAGTTGGTGGTGCAACTGAAATGAATGCGCTGATGTGGGAAGAAAGTCCGACAATGTTCGGATCAGTTCCAATCAAGGCAGGAGTTCCTTCACAACAGCTTACCCAGAATTGAACAGTGTAACATTGTCCTGCAATCATGGGTGAAGAAAGTGGAATCTGAATGTATTCGACATACAATGGTGTTCCCGGAAAAGTGAGCGTATCGCCGTAGGTAATTATTCCTACGTAACCATTTCCAGTGTGTGGCTGCGCATATCCTGAAATGTTGACCGGAACATCCATGTCAGGAACTGTTGCGCATGTGTGATAATAATCGGGTGTTCCATTACTTGGAGAAGTCCATTGGTTGACGAGTCCGATTTGAGACCAACCACTTGGGCAACCGGTGTTGTTTTCGAAACTGGAATTCGGAACCAGATTTTGAGCAACGATCGGTGAGAGTGACAATACCACGCCGGGAAGCAGAGAAATTAATTTTTTCATGTTTTGTTAATTTAGTTGAGCGAAACAAAACTGTAGAATCATCACCGGTATTGAAAGGGGAATGTCCTTGTTTAACACGCCTTCAGGAATTGAATTCGAGGAGAATATTCTGCCTGCAGGTGAATAATAGAAGGAAAAAAAATATTTTCATTTCTTACGTCTTCAATCATGCATCGCAGTGTTGCCACCCTTCGGCTTCGCTCCGGACAAGCTCGCCGAAGGGTGACGGCATAGAGCGAAGCAACAAAATCCGTGCAAATCAGTTTAATCCGCGTCCTGAGCTTGCCGAAGGGTCCGCGTTCCTATTAAGTAACACAGTCGCGTAGCGACCAAAATCCGCGAAAATCTGTCCAATCCGTTTAATCCGCGTTCCTATTCCTATCGCGTCCCTATTCACAGTAATTTCGTCCCATGAATCCCACATCCATCTCCGACTTCATCCATTATCTTCCAAAAACTGAACTACACGTTCACATCGAAGGAACATTCGAACCTGAACTCATGTTTGAAATCGCGAAGCGAAATAATATCGCATTGAAATATGAATCGGTTGATGAATTGAAGAACGCATACAACTTCAACAACCTCCAGGAGTTTCTCGATATCTATTACGCTGGAGCGGATGTTTTGCTTCACGAACAAGATTTCTACGAATTAACTTACGCGTATCTCCACAAAGTGCATTCGCAAAATGTTGTGCACACCGAAATATTTTTCGATCCGCAAACGCATACCGACCGTGGAGTGGCATTTGAAACAGTGATAAACGGAATTCGCAGAGCGCTGATTGAAGCCGAAAAAAATCTTGGCATAACTTCTTTGCTCATCATGAGTTTTTTGCGACACCTTGATGAAGAATCTGCATTTCGTACACTGGAGCATGCGCGTCCATTCAAAGATTGGATCATTGCGGTCGGACTTGATTCTTCTGAGCTCGGACATCCGCCTTCGAAATTTGAACGTGTTTTTGAAAAAGCAAGAGGAGAAGGATTTCTCACAGTAGCACATGCTGGCGAAGAAGGTCCTGCGGAATATATTTGGGAAGCACTCGATCTTCTCAACGTTGCGCGCATCGATCACGGTAATCGTTGCCTCGAAGATGAAAATCTTATTGCAGAATTACGCGAGCGACAGATTCCATTGACCATTTGTCCGCTTTCAAATCTCAAATTGAAAGTTGTGGAAGACATGAAAGATCATCCACTGAAAAAACTTCTCGATCACGGATTACTCGCAACGATTCATTCTGATGATCCTGCCTATTTCGGTGGGCACATGGATGAAAATTATCATGCTGTTGCCAACGCGCTCAATCTTTCGAAAGAAGACATTACTCTGCTTGCGAAAAATGCTTTCACAGCAAGCTTTTTGAGTGAAGAAGAGAAGCAAGAGCGGATAGCTGAGGTGGATGCGCATTATCGGATGCATTGTTAGATCCGGGATGCGAGGCTTAATAGGAACGCGTAATAGGAACGCGTAATAGGAACGCGGATTAGGCGGATTTAGCGGATCGACACGGATGATCTGCTTCGCAGATCGTGCTTTACACAAAACACCTTGATAAATCCGTTTGATCAGTTTGATCCGCGTTCCTATTATCAGAAGCCGAAGGCGACCAAAATCCGCGCAAATCCGCGTTATCCGTGTCATCCGCGTTCCTATTCCGCACTCGATTTGGAATTTCTTCGCCCCTAACCTATATTCGCTAGAGCAAAAAAAATCTTCCCCCGATTCTTTTTGCTTTCTGAGCCGGGACGCATTCGTGTTCCGCCGACATACAGGACCTTATTTTGATTTCCGCATGGGCGGAGTAACTTAATATGGAATCATATGACCGGCGATGCTTATTTCGACACAATGGATGATGAAACAGTAAACTCCCTGATGGAGGGTTTTCAGGTAATTGATTTCGACTGGAAATACATTTACCTGAATGACGCAGTGCTTAAGCAAAGTAAATATCCATCAAAGCACGATCTGCTTGGTTTCACGATGATGGAAAAGTATTCTGGAATTGAAACCACTGCACTTTTCAAAAAACTCCGCCTATGCATGATTGAGCGCGTTCCTCAAACTTTTGAGAACGAATTTATTTTTCCGGATGCTTCGCGTGGTTGGTTTGAACTTCGTATCGAACCTGTTCCAAAAGGAATCGTGATTTTGTCTGTAGACATAACTGCACGCAAAGCAGCCGAAGAGGCACGCGTAGTTCAGATTCGCTCTCTCGAAGAAATGATTTTCATGTGTTCACACAAAGTTCGTCAGCCGGTTGCACATATTCTAGCTGTTTCGGAATTGCTCGGAATGAAAAATTCTACACCCGATGAAGTGCACAAAATTGCTGGATTCATGAAAGAGTCTGCCATTTCTCTTGACAAGTTTACGCGCGAATTGACTGCATATATTCATGAGATTAAGGGGAAGGTGAGTGGAGGGTAGGCGATAGATGGGAGGCGATAGGTGACAGACGATAGATGAAAAGCAGTAGACGGTAGATTCGAGTTGGGATAACCGCTAAACCTTAGTCAGAATTCGTTAACTTTCGTAGGCGCAAATCCTGAAGCGTGGTAAAATAGGTCAATAATAAATTGTTCTTCGATTCCTTTACGCATGAAACAAGTCTACATTCTCCTTTTTTGTTTTGTGCTCGTCGCAATGACGCTTCCATCACGCGCGCAAAATCCTGTCGTGGTTTGGGACAGTATTAAAGATGCGACTGCCCCGGTTATTGATCCTGCTTTTGTGACGGTGTATGATGCTGCGTATCGTCAGCCGTTGGCGGCGAATGGTTGGGAAGATGGCGTACATATTTCTCCGGATGGATTAAATCTGTATGCGCTGTATTCGCCGGCCGATTTTCTTTCCTGGAATTTGTTTTTCTACACGTATCCAACTTCACCGCTTTGCAATCTGTTTGCCAACATGGATTTTGTTCGGCCGTATGCAAACAATTACGGAATGGATCTCGCCACAAATCCATTTGGTTG
>CAZBYM010000119.1:0-9870 GCA_964495745.1 uncultured Chryseobacterium sp.
GACAACGTATAAGTTAATGTAGTACTTGAGTTAAATGGATTTGCTCCGGAAATTTCTAAGCTTGTAGATTCAACTGGCGTTTCCACAACAGATGTTGCATCAGGACATATTCTATAAATCGCACCGTTGCTTGTGTAACCACCGTACATCGCATAAAGACAGCCTTCACTTCCTTGTTTGAGAGTTGTCAGTCCACCGGAAACTGTTACATCAATCCAAGGAGTGATTGAAAGCACAGTGTCATACGCAGGAGGATTTCCTAAGACCAGATCATAAGTCAATCCGTAATCATTGTCTGCGACAATCAGGTGATTGTCAAAACCGGTCAGAACATTTCCGGAATAAAAAACAATTCCCGTTACGGCTGGCAATGGTGCGCCCCAATCCTGCATCGGATCAATAGCGTTAGGCTGATTGCACGGAATGGTCACAGAACTATTCATGTAAAAACCTTCGCATTCTGCCCAACCGTAAAATCCACCTTTGCGAATGAGATTCATTTCGTCTGACGCACTCCAACCGTTCTCTGTGCAATACATGGAATCGTTAACCGGACTGAAACAAAAATCAAACGGATTGCGGTGTCCATAGCTCCAGATCCAATCGCAATTGTTCGTCAATGGATTTCCATCATCGTAAAAAGGATTATCCGATGGAGGCGGTGCAAGTGGCGATTTACTAATTCGAAGAATTTTTCCATAAGGATTCGTGAGCTTATTCGCGAAATTGTTCACAGGATCATTTTGAAATGTCCCGAGATCTCCAATAGTGAAGTAAATATGATTTGGATCTGATGGACGAAAATGCAGATTGCCACCAACGTGATTTCCTTGAATGTTGTCAGGAACATCCAGGTCAAAAATAATCGTTGGTTGTGTTCCAACGTTATTGAGTTCTGTGAAACGCTGAATACGAATTCGTTCATCGCCTGTTCCTCCAACGGAATCGGGATTGTAATTGTAGTAAACGAAAACATAATGATTCGTTGCGAAATCAGGATCAAGTGCAATGCCGAGTAATCCACGTTCACTTACACTATTTACTGAATCGCTCAGATCGTAAAACATGCTCAAAGAATCGCCGTTGTAATCGAAAACTTTGATTTGCGATGTTTCATTCGGGTAAACAAATCCGCCTTTTTGTGTGACGAAAAATCTTCCGTCAGGCGCAATATCAAATGCAATAGGGAAGTAGAGACCTTCGAAAACGAGCGTGTTGCTGAAGAGTTGTGCAGAAAGATGATGGAGCGAAATTAATATCACAATGAGAGAGCAGGCGAGTCGTTGCATAGTGTAAAGTTATGACTATAATGCCCACCCCACGCCCCATAACCCCCGAAGGGGTAACTACCCGCGCGCGTTGGCAGTTCCCCCTTCGGGGGTTAGGGGGCGTGGGGTATCTATTTACTCAATAATAAAATCATACGGCAATCTCGCCTGCACACCTTTTGAATTCAAAAGAATCTGACTACGGCGAAACACAAAATATTGGTCTTTGAAAATGCTCAATTGCTGAACCATGAAAGCCTCGGTTGCTTCTTCTTCTTTTCCATTGAGAAAATCGGCGAATGGATCTTTTTGTACCGGCATTTTCCTGATTCGATATTCTTTCCCAAGATTTGCTTTTCGCGCAGCAATGGCAATCGCATCATTCAAACTGCCGAGCGTGTCAACCAGTCCAATGCGAAGTGCATCGCTTCCTGCCCAAACACGTCCCTGCCCAATGCTGTCAACTTCTGCCACAGTCATTCCGCGACCTTCAGCAACACGAGTGATGAATACCGTGTAAACATCTTCAACTCCTTGCTGAATTACTTCAGCTTCCAATTCGTTTACCGGACGGAATAGAGAACCGATTCCGGCATTCTTATTTGTATTCAGTGTGTCGATGGTGATTCCTAAATTTTCACTCAACATAGTTCCAGCTTCCGGAATTAAACCGAAAACGCCAATTGATCCGGTGATCGTGTTTGGTTCAGCAACAATTACATCGGCTCCGCAAGCAATATAATATCCACCTGAAGCGGCAACATCGCCCATAGAAACAACAACAGGTTTTGCTGCTTTCGTCAAAACAACTTCGCGCCAGATAACATCACTTGCCAATGCGCTTCCTCCTGGAGAATTGACGCGTAATACAACTGCTTTTACAGAACTGTCTTCGCGCGCTTCACGAATTGCACGCGCAATACGATCGGATCCAATTGTTTCATCATCGCCTTCGCCACTTTCAATACTTCCTACGGCGTAAATTACAGCAATCTTGTTTTTAGGAGGAACGATTTCTTTGTCATCATCGCTTTTTTCCGAGTCAAAATATTTGTCAAGTGTCACCAACTGCAATTTGTCTTTCGATGTCTGACCGGTTTTCTTTTTCAGTTCGTCAAGAACCTGATCGTAATACAAAATTTTGTCTGCGAGCTTATTTGTAACTGCGTCTTCTGCTTTTCGTATCGAAAGATTGGTTGCAATTGTGTTGAGTGTATTTATATCTACTCCACGTTCGGCGGAAATTCCAACTAACATGTGATTCCAAAGTGCGCTGATATAAGTCATCGTTTGCAAACGATTCGGTTCGCTCATTTTTTCAAGATCAAATGGCTCAACTGCACTCTTGAATTTTCCATGACGGAAAATCTGAACTTTAATATTCAGTTTCTCAAGCATTTTCTTGTAAAACATGATTTGTGCGCCAATTCCCTTGAAATCCATTCCTCCCTGCGGATTCAAATAGACTTGATCGGCAACACTCGACAAATAATATCCTTTTTGAGAAAAAGCTTCGCCGTATGCATAAATGAATTTTCCTGATTTCTTGAAATCGATAAGCGACTTTCTGATTTCTTCCACCGAAGCCATTCCGGCATCAACATCTTGTGTTTCCAGAAATATACCCTTGATTTTATCGTCTGTCTTCGCCCGCTCAATCGATTCAATAATCGCATCGAGTCCCATTTTTTTGTCGTCGGAAAATCCAGTAAGCTTGGCAAATTCATTCTTCGGTTCCCGTTCAATTACCGGGCCGTCAAGTCGGACGTGCAGAATACTATTGTCTTTTAGTTTGGTGGCTTCATCGTCAGAAAGAGCCGAAGAAATCACACCGATAATAATGAATACGCAAATTATGGAGCTGATGATTACACCAACTACTGCGCCCAACAATGAGCCGAAAAATTGTTTCATGGATTTTGTTTAGGCCTAAGACTAACTCAGGCGGTTAAATGTTACAACTCTGCAAGCATTTCTTTGCACAAAGGTGAGAAAGTCTTCGGAATAAAAAATGGTTATATCAGCGATTGAAATCAGAAGCGGTTTATCGGTATTTTCGTGTCGTGAATTCTCAAGTACTTCTTTCATTGGGTAGCAACACTGACGATCCGCGAAAACAACTTCGCATGGCCATTGATCAGCTTGGAAATATTCCTGATACAGTCATTGTGAAATGTTCATCGATTTATGACACTTCAGCTTGGGGCAAAACTGATCAACCCAATTTTCTGAACATGGCGGTCATACTTACTACTTCACAAACAGTCGTTGGACTCATGCAGAATATTTTATCAATTGAGGAAAATATGGGACGCGAACGGATAGAAAAATGGGGCCCGAGATGTATTGACATCGATATTGTATTATTTGGAGAAACGATTCATAAGGACGAATTCGTGACAGTTCCTCATCCACACGTGCAAGACAGGAGATTTGTTTTGGAGCCGTCACGAGAAATTGCGAGCACAATGATTCATCCGATTTTTGGGAAAACAATTGAAGAGTTGTTTGCAATTTGCCCCGACACTTCCGTACCATTGCTTATAGAATGAGTATGGATTTCAGATACATTGCCATAGAAGGAAATATTGGCGCCGGAAAAACAACTTTGGCGCAATTGCTTGCTGAACGCAGAAAGGCGGTGTTTCTGGCAGAGCAGTTTGATGAGAATCCATTTTTGCGAGATTTTTATCTTGATCCTGAACGATACGGATTCACAGTCGAGCTTTCATTTCTTGAAGAAAGATTCCGGAATGTGAAGCAGGCTCTTGCTTCAGGCAAACCAGTTGTTGCGGATTATTTATGGGAAAAGTCGCTGGTTTTTGCCCGTGTGAACCTAAAAGGTGCGGAAATGCAGCTGTTTGAGAGACTTTATGGGGTTTTGGCTGCTTCAATTCCGGTTCCAGACCTCGTAATTTACCTTCATAGATCTTCAGAAACGTTACACCGGCAGATAGGAAAACGTGGAAGAGACTTCGAAAAAGCCATAAGTACAGAGTATTTGCAGAAAGTTGGTGCCGGATATCAGCAGTTTTTCGCAGGAGAAAAAAGGATGCCCGTTTTGTGGATTGACCATGAGCTTGGTCCTGAGGCATTAGTGGCCGCAATCGTCAAATTGATGGAGAAGTCGTACTCAAATGGACTTCATGTGATCAATAGTTAGTTATTTGGCTGATAACTACTCATCATGGTTGGCAAAATCCTTTCTTTTTTCAGGAATTGTACTAATTTTGCCGCGTACCAAAAAAGGAAATCCTTACCTGATCATCATGAAAAAATCGACATTTAACATCCTTGGCCTGGCATTTCTTGCCATGTTCGGCTTTGCTTCCTGCACAGGCTTGAACAAGATGTCCAAGAAAGAGGCACTTGTCCAGTATTCTGTAACTCCTAACCCTGCTGAGATGCATGGAGACAGTGTTGCTGTGACAATTACAATTAATTATCCCGCGAAATATTTCGGAAAGAAAGTTGTTTTGAACGTGACACCACAATTGGGTGATCATAAGTTCAAACAGGTAACTCTTCTTGGAGAGAAAGCTGAAGGAACTGGTACCAAAATCGGTTACAAAACTGGTGGTTCTTACACTTACACTGATAAAGTAGCTTATACTCCTGATATGCTTGATGCTGATATGAAGCTCAACGCTACAGGTACTGTAAAGAAGAAAGTAAAAGAAATGCCATCGCGCGTTATCGGTCACGGAACAATTATCACTCCGTACTTGATGAAGAATGATGACAAGCCAATCATTGGTAAGGACAAGTTTGAAAAAACTACTCCTGTTTCTGTTGAAGGCAAATCATATTTCGTGATCAGCAGCACTTCTTACGTTGCTAAGAAAGACATGAAAGGTGAAGCAATGAAGCCGGTGAATGATTTCACAAAGGCGAATGCGAACAACCCGAACATGGAGATCAAGAACATCAGCATTTCTTCTTATGCTTCTCCTGATGGAGAGTCTGGTGGAAACGCTGAACTTGCTGAAGATCGTTATACAAAGACAAAGAATGACATGATGACTAGCGCTAAGGATAAAAAGAATCCTTTCCCTGCTGGTCAACAAGAAGGAACTTATGTGAAGCAAACAGTTGCTGAAGACTGGCCTGGTTTCCAGGATGAAGTTTCTAAGTCTTCTATTAAAGACAAAGAACTTATCCTTCGTGTACTTTCTCAGTATCCTGATGGAGAAAAGCGTGAACAGGAAATCAAGAATATGTCTGAGACATATGAAGAGTTGAAAGAAACGATCCTTCCTAGTCTGCGTCGTTCAGTTGTTACTGTAAATGCAATCAAACACAATCGTACAGACGAGCAGATTCTTGCTCTTGCACGTTCAACTCCTGATAGTTTGTCGCTTGAAGAGATCCTTTATGCAGGAACTTTGACTACAGACATGAATGAGAAATTGACGTTCTACAAATCAGCTGAGCGTATGTATCCTAAAGATTGGAGAACGGCTAATAACGTAGGTTGTATCCTTCTTCAGCAGAACAAACTTTCTGATGCGAAAGCAGCTTTCGGTCGCGCTGCCGCAAATTCTTCAAACAATCCTATCATCATGAACAACCAAGCGATCTGCATGCGTTGGGAAGGTGATCGCAAGACTGCACGTGAGACTTTGAACAAAGCAAAATCTGCTGGTCCAGAAGTTTCTTACAATCTTGGTTTGATTGACATTCAAGACGGAAAATATGCTGATGCATTGACCAACTTCGGTGCAAACAAAACATTCAACGTAGCTCTTGCAAAAGTATTGAGTGGCGATCTAGATGGTGCACTTGGTGTTATCGATTCAAGCCCGGAGAAGGAAGACGCATTGTCTTACTACTTGAAAGCAATCGTTGGTGCACGTAAAAGCAACAAAGACATGTTGATCAACAATCTTCGCACGGCGATTTCAAAAGATCCTTCTTTGAAAGCAAAAGCGAAAACTGATGTTGAGTTCCTGAAGTATCGCGATGATGCTGACTTCAAAGGAATCGTTGACTAAATGAATTTCCGATAGGTACGAAAGCCCGCTTCGAAAGAAGCGGGCTTTTTTTTGTCATTCTTCTCCCGATAATAATCGGGATCCGCTCAGAATGACAATAGTCCGCCTAAAAGACGGCGGACAGGCCTGCCGGCAGCTTGGAATTTTAGAGGTTCGCTTGTAACCCCGGACTTTCGTCCGAGGTTACAAATGTTACGCCCCGATGGGGCTCAGCTTTGTCCAAAAAATATCGGAGCTCCGTAGGAGCGAAACCTAGCTAACCCAAGACTTTAGTCTTGGGTTAGCTGAATAAAAAAGTAATTCCATGCTGCCGGCAGGCGCTTAACAACAACTTGTAACCTGCTGGTACTTGCTCATTGAATATTGGGCATTTGACGTTGTACATTCTGTCAAGTCCTAAAAAAGGTTGTCAGAATGTTCAATTCCCAACTCTCAAAACACAATTCTCAACGATTGACCTGCCGATAAACCTCCCACGCAATAATTCCTGCCGCCACCGCAATGTTTAGCGAATGTTTCGTCCCTGCTTGCGGAATCTCAATGCAGTAATCGGCAATGTCGATCAGAGATTGATTCACTCCTTCAACTTCATTTCCAAGAATCACCACATATTTTCCCGTCGCAAGAAATTCTGCGTTTGAAAGGAGTTTGCTATTCGCAACCTGTTCAGCACATATAATAGTATAGCCATGTTGCTTCAATTCAGTAACTGCTGTTAAAGCATTCTCATGATGTGACCATCGAATAGTTTCCGTTGCTCCAAGCGCAGTCTTTTGAATTTCCCGATGCGGAGGTTGTGGCGTTATTCCACACAAATGAATTCCTTCCAGACGAAACGCATCTGCAGATCGGAATACAGATCCGACATTATTCATGCTACGCACATTGTCAAGGACGAAAATCAACGGAGTTTTTTGCGCCACCTTGAATTCCTCAGGATTCATTCTCCCCAGTTCTTCCATGCTCAATTTCCTGTTTTCTTCCATGATTTCGCAGATTGACGACAAATAAACACTAGTCCTGTAACTTCTCCAAACATCGTGGCGTCTTATGTACAAGAAACAAACAAAAACAATTTATAAGATAAATACCATGAAACAATTACTGTACACCCTCGCTGCTTTTACATTGTTCACTCCATCAGCATTCGCAACCTGCGATGATTCAATATGTGATAAGCCAAAAAATGAATTCAAATACTGGGAAGGTTTT
The DNA here is from genome assembly GCA_964495745.1 of uncultured Chryseobacterium sp. Lineage (GTDB taxonomy): Bacteria > Bacteroidota > Bacteroidia > Palsa-965 > Palsa-965. The sequence goes on from CAZBYM010000119.1 coordinate 7,475, forward strand.
GATATTGGAGTAAATGGATACATGACTCCTTCAAACAGTCTTACTGTTCCGGCCAACTATCAGTTTCTGGAATTAGATTACGCACGTTCACGTTCAATTGCATGGAACATGGGACAATTAAATATTCCGATCCTGAAACATCACATTCAATTGGTAACAGGAATTGGTTTCGAGTGGAATTCCTACGCATTCCGCAACAACTGGTCGCTTGATACAGATTCTCCAATGGTTACTGCAACTGAAGACAACGTGGACTATTCAAAGAATAAGTTGAAGACAACCTGGATCAATGTTCCGCTACTGCTTGAAATCAATACCGGAAAAGATGAAGACAAGAATTTTCACCTTGCAGCAGGAGTAACTGGTGGTTACAATATTTTCCGCAACCGTTTGAAACAGGAATATTCAGTGAACGGAACTGATTCAGAGCGCAAACTCAAAGATGATTTCAATGTGAATCCTTTCCGTTGTGCTTTGACTGCAAGAATGGGAATTGGTCACTACACAGTCTACGCGAATTATTCAATTACTGAATTGTTCAAAGATAATCGTGGTCCGGCGTTGCATCCATTCAGTGCAGGAATCAGTTTGAATTTCTAAGATATAAAGAGCTGTTTTAACAGGACAGGTGTGGTAGAAAGGAGCTTTCCGGTAAGAGGGAAGGCTCTTTTCGCTTTTCTATGAATTGCTTAGTTCAGAAGAACGTTTTTGAGCATTGATGATTCCATCCATTAGGGAGCGATGAACTTTTCCATCATCAAACGTTTTTATTGCCGCTTCAGTTGTTCCGCCTTTCGATGCAACAGTTTTGATCAATTCATCATACGGTTTCGCTGCATTGTTGATCAGTTGAAGTGATCCAAGCATTGTTTGTTTTACTAACGTAGATGCTACAGCTTCTGTCATGCCCATTTCTTTTCCGGCTTCAACCATTGCGCGCACGATGTAATAAAAATACGCCGGACCGCTTCCGCTTAATGCTGTAACTGCGTCCAGCATTTTTTCTTCTTCGAAAAATACGGTGCGACCGGTTGTTGTCAGAAGATTTTCCACACTGCGAACCTGTTCCATGGAAACAGCCGGATGCGCGCTGAAGCCAGTCATGCCCATTCCAACTTCTACCGGAGAATTTGGCATGGCGCGAATAATGAATTTGTGATTGAGATCTTTTTCAAGTCGCGCAATCGTAATTCCTGCCATGATGGAAAGTACGATTGTGTTTTCTCCAATGAGTCCGTCTAGTTTTGGCGCGAGATCAGTAAAGTCCTGAGGTTTTACTGCAAGAATTACGAGTTCGCTTTTCTTGATTTCGGGATCGCTTGTAACAACAACGCGACCGATATTCATTCGCTGTAATTCGTCTCTACGCGTTTCATTTTTCTCAGCGAGCAAGAGATTTTCTGCTTTGACAATGTTGTAGCGGAGGAATGCGCGTGCATATACGAGGCCCATGTTTCCGCAACCGATTATGGTGACTTTCATGGTGCGAAATTAGATGATTGCGAAGACATTGTGATACAAAATTGATTAGATGTTATGGCGCCGTAGGCGCTCCGCCGCAGATTCGCAGATTACGCAGATTGGAAAAAAAAGGTGAAGTGAATAATCAGAACATGGATTTGATTGATAAGATCGTATCCAATTGAATATCATCTGCGTAATCTGCGAATCTGCGGCAAAAAAATATCCTCACATGAAAAGTCATTTGTAACTGGCCTGGAGTTGGCACGCTGTCGATTTTCTCCGATTCATGTTGGTTGCCTTGAAAATTCCGTAACTGCTTGCATTTCAATACGGAAGTTGTTCAAAACTTCACCTCAAAGAAGATCGAATCAGCGGTATTTTTGGGGTAAATGGCCAAGCAAAAAATAGCTGTCAACGGAGTAGTGGAAACGCCACTCATGAAGCAGTACAACACCATCAAGGCAAAGTATCCTGATGCGTTGTTGTTGTTTCGTGTGGGAGATTTTTACGAAACGTTTGGTGAAGATGCTATTCGTGCTGCTGTGATTTTGGGAATTGTACTTACGAAACGTGCCAATGGTGCTGCACAATACATCGAGCTTGCCGGTTTCCCTCATCATTCATTGGATACGTACTTGCCTAAATTGGTTCGTGCAGGATTACGTGTTGCAATTTGTGATCAGCTTGAAGATCCGAAGATGACGAAAACCATTGTGAAGCGCGGAGTAACAGAACTCGTTACACCTGGTGTTTCCTTCAATGATAAAGTTCTGGATCATCGTTCGAATAATTTTCTCGCGGCAGTTTACATGGAAGGAAATTCTGCCGGAGTTGCATTTCTTGATGTTTCCACTGGAGAGTTTTTGTGCGCAGAAGGAAATGCAGTTTATGTTGAGAAACTTATTCAGAATTTTCGTCCGAGTGAAGTGCTG
>CAZBYM010000120.1:0-9863 GCA_964495745.1 uncultured Chryseobacterium sp.
TTTGTCGACTCCCGAACCGGCCAGCACAGCAGCATCAGTCATTGCATTTACCTGGTCATAATGGGTCTGCAATCTAAGTCTCTCTTTCTCGAAAGGTGCAACAATCAGATTGTGCAGTGTTGTTGTGAGAATAGGCTTACAATCAGGAACAAGGAGATAGTCCCTGAATAGTTCTCTTTCTCTATCGCTCAGGATACTTCTATACATTGATGCAAAATCCGTTCTCGCCATCGTTCCGAAAACCGCCTTCGAAATATTTCCACCCCCAGGTAGAATCTGTGCACTGGTAATATAAAACGCGATCAATTCCAAGAAACCGTTCAGGTTCTTATAAATACTTTTATCCGTGCCCGGCAATATTTTTTTAGCTGTAGTCGCTTTAGTAAACGCTTCATCGAACATTTCTTTCGCAACACTTACTATATCTACGCCCGATGGCAAAAAAGGAATCATCTGCTCTAGACCTTGCTCAGTAAGGAAACTACCAAAATCTGACAGTTCCATTGACTCAGAAACCTGAATCGTTGCCTCCCATGCTTCATTCTGTATCTGTGCGACCAATCTATAACCTTGTTTCTTTAGTTGAGTAAGATGACCTGTGTCCAAACTCTCTGGCCACTCCACTACCCGACCAAGATCAGTTCTGGTCCTGGGATACGCTTCAGCCTTATCTCTATTTGTTTCAATCTGATCAAGAATTCTGTTGTTCGCAATCTGAATTCGCCGTTTCTGTAAATCAGGCTCTTTCTGTGGGTCGACGGTTCTTTCTATTTTTGGAGCATTGCCAATGGCATCACACATGTCCACTGCGTCCTGCACACGATCTTTTAATTCCGACCACTGATTGTACCACTTCGGTGTTTCAAATTCAATATATCCATGCGTCTCTGATTGCAACTCCATGGCAGTCTGCTCCTTCTCAACAGTTGACTTCTTTGATTCCATAAATTTTGAATGCCCTTCTTCAAGTCGTCCGTTGTTCAGGTGAACCTGCATGAGAACCGCGTTGGGTTTGAGCGTGGCTCCATCAAAATCATCAGTGTGGTAATACCTAATATCGTAAGTTCCCGCATTGACATTTGGTTTTCCAGTGTTCACTACACTTAGTGAATCGATTTTATCAAGCTTCACCATGTGATCTACATTAGTGGAAGGATCGTAATATCCGACATCTCCAGCAGTCTCGTCAACAGTAACTTTCCATGTCTCAACAAATTCAGCTTGATTCTCCAATTTAAGATCTGAGCGGACTTTTGTTCCGATATTTTTCAAATCATAATGTCCTTCTTTGAGTCGTCCTTCATCAAGATGAACTGGCAGTATTACAGGATTTTCTACAAATGCGCCGGCCACGAACTGATCATCCATGTAGAAATTTTGTTCGTATGCATCAGGTATATATTGTCCTTCCATTCCAGGCTTCGTTCCATTATTCGAGCTTAGTTCCTTCATCAGAGTTAAAGTCACTTTTACGTCTTTCTTTGCGACTGGATCATAGTATCGAACAATATTCTGCTCACTGGCAGTTGCCTCGGGTCCAACTGTAACTTTCCAGGTTTCTATGTACTGCGGTTCTCTGGTGAAATTAATATCGGTCCGGGATTGGCGACCAACTCTCATTAGCTTTGGTGAACCGGATTGAAATTTCCCTTGTGAGTCCTGATAAATATCTAATGGAGTTCCACTCTTATTCTGATATATAAACTTAAAAGTGTTCTCGTTGTACGTGTCTGCTTTTGCATTATCTAAAGAGTTATCTACGATTGACACCAGTTCCATTTTGCCCATTTCTGCTAAAGTCTTATTAAGTGGGGAGGCATCTGTTTCAAAGCGGTATGTTTTTATTATCTGGGCGTCCTTATCAATATTGATCAACTTCATGTCGGTGGTTTGCTTCTTCTTCATCAAACTGCCCGTCCCAAGCTGGAAAAGGCCCTTGTCATCCTGATAAACTCTCAACGGTGCTCCATCCGAGTTTAGAAATTTCAAATCGTAGCTGTACGCTTTATATTTGTCCTTATCCAATGTTCCGAGAAAATTAGTCGATTTGACTCCTGGTGTGAGGACGTTGTAATCGACTTTTACGTTAGGTAACAAGCTTTCCTCAACTGCAGTGTTAAACCTATACTCCTGAGTGAAATGAGCCAGTCGGTTTTTCTTATCAACCAAAATTTCCCATGTAAAGGGGCTTTCAGCTACTTCCATCGTAGCAACAGGATTCTCTGCAAGAACAAACTCAGGTGTCCCTACGGGCTTAGCATCTTCTCCATGTTTTCCCACGGATAGGTATGTGATCGCATTCTTACCTTCCTCGGCCTTAGCAGGACGATACGTGAAATCGGGACTATCCGGATAATAACGACGTGGTAAGATCGTAGCCTTCGGATCATATGTAGTTATCGATTCATTTTCACCCAGATTCTTCACCGCCCAGACAAAATTGTGTGTCTGAAATTCCATCTTGATCGACCGCTGTATCTTCCTTTGCACACTTCCCTTTTGCTGTACTGTATGAACCAACTCATGCGCCAATAATTCTTTATTCTCCGGTGAATATCCATTGTTGAAATAAACATCCTGTCCGTAGGTGAATGCTTTTGCGTTGATACTTTCACTCATGCTGTGAGCCTCTCCACCAGTATGGATCTTTACTCCGCCGAAATCAGCTCCCATTTTCGATTCCATTTCAGTTCGTGTGGAATCATCGAGAGATTTTCCACTACTCTGGTTGCTTTCCAGCTGCGACTGAAACGCTCCGCTAGTAGTTGTACCCGTTGATGACTCGGATTTTGGACTGATTACTGTTGTCGCTTTTTTATCGTACTTATCGAGAGTGGTCTTGTACTTTTCTGCAAACCAATCTGCAAATGTTTGTTTGGCATCTTTTCCGTAAAATCCTGTTACTTGTTTTTCAAATGCATAACCCATTTCAACTTGCGAGTCATGTATATCATAAATAGAGTAATCATCATAGTCGGCGGCCCCGCTCTTATATAGCCTGTCCATTTGTAGGGAATAATTTTCAGGATAAAACGGTATGGTTTGCGTGTGCATGAACTTCAGAATATCCTCGTCAGTTGGGTTAAGTATATTGTGAGACTTCTTCCATCTTTCTAGATTCTTTACGAGCTCGGTATTTCCTGCTTTCATATCTGCAAGTTCAGATCTTTCCAAAGTATCGAGCCATTCTCCAAGTGCAGCGGCTTGTTGTTCTTTCGAAAGCACTGAACTCTTTTCTGCCTCTTCATAAATCGAAAGGTCCTGATCAATCCCCAAACTTGCGTCACCCATTTCAGTCTTCCTGCTACGCCGTTTGGATTTGGGGGCGGCAAGACTTGCATGCCACATATCTATATAGTGGTTAATTTCATGCAGAAAATCGCTTACCGCACTGGCGAAATTATTACTATCGCTAAGTTGAATCGGTTTATGTTTGGTCAGACCTAGTCTCGAAGAAGTCAAGGCTGCGTCTTCGAGTTTCTTTTTGAATAGAATGTTGGGCGTATACTTTCCATTCGCTATGAAGAATTCTTGTAGTGTTTCCTTTCGTTTATCAAAGGTCTCGGTCGGTTCAATGCGGTGTGAGGAAATAAATGTTTTCAGCATGAACGAATCGCCACTCACAATTTCCCAAGCAGCAGCCTTAACATCCGCTTCGTTATAGGTTCGTTTGACTTCCTTTTTTGTAGATATGGAATCTGAGGTTCGGTGAAGGCCTGCCAAATTCACCAGCCGACCACTCATTACACTCCGCGCAATAGAATCCGCCTCTACTTCATGCACATCATTTGGTTGCGAAATTTCCAAGCCCTTCCGCTGCACCTCAATGAGTTGATTGTGTACTTCTTCCCAATGTTCCTGTTCGCGCTGAATTTCGGGACGTTTTTTTCTGGTAATGTATTCCATCGAACGCAGTTTTTATTTTTCTGGTTTTAGTTGTGCATTTACAATCAATCGTATTGTGGATTGGACTTTAGTAGCTATTGTGGCATAGTCAGGATCATCAGGATTGATTGGAGGAATGTGAAGATGAACATTCGGAACAGTGCGCCCATATTTCGAACCAAGCGCCGAAACTCTGTAATAAATTTCATTTGATAGGAAGTTACCACCGGAGCCTTCAACCGCAGCACCTTTTTTGAGAGCTCCTTTCTTCATTCGTCGTTTATCCTTTTGAATTATCTGACCACGCCTGAAATAGCTGTAAAGATTTCTTATTCTGGTATGCTCCGAATCAGAGACATCTTTGTGTGGAATGTCATCAATCTTTAGTGTAGTCGAATAGAACTCAAGATTGCCGGAATTGTCAACAGCATCTGGCAATAATTTTTGCTGTTGGCCCGAAGCTTTTTTCGAAAGCCAGGCAACCAGTTTAGTGAGATAGTTTTTAGCGTCCATTTCGGAATCGACGTGCTTGGAAATTTTTGGGCAGGAAGCAAAATCTATGTACGAATAAAGTGCGCGTATTTTATTTGCAGTAGCTGTGCAAATAAAATTCCAGTCCTTCGTCGGAATGGATCCATCATCTCTGTATGCTTCGAGGTTTTGAGAAATCACAAGGTCAACATAACTGCTGTCGAAGTCTTCCCAACTCATGAGGGAATTTGTTCCTATCTGTTCATTCTCGGGATTACCTCCACCGCCACGATGACCACTGGCGAAGCGTTCAACGTAGTACTTGTGCGGTTTGTTCGGGTCTTCGCTGATTGTAATGATGGCAAAAATGTTTTTCTTCTTGGCCGGATCTAGATAAGGATCGAAGAAATTTTCGACGACACCTTTATCGAATTCACTATACTTTGTGGGAAACAACACTCCTTCAACAAGAGCATTTTTTTCAGTTCCATCGCTGTCTGTGTAATTAAGTTTCGTCCCATCTAATGCCAGCACAACTGCTCCGGATGGGTTCGTTTTACCTCCTTCGTACGGATCAAATCCGCTGATCAATATGCGGCGATCTGTGTCGTTTTCAAACTTAACATCTTCGCGACCACGTGAAATATTGTCCAGAATCGACATTATTTTTGTCATCCTTTGAATACCCGCACTGTCTTTGGTGATAGCCTAATTCCTTTTCAGGATCGTGCGTGCTTTCATTCTTGCAACATACAAACTCGTATCATCCCGCTGGGTACGGTCCACATTCCATAGATCAAGGGCATACTGTTTCACAAAATATTCGATCATGTCAATATCCGACATGCCCTCAGGAATGTCGGCGTCCAAACAATTGTACAACTCCAAGTACGGCGATAATAACGTCCACGAACTTCGATCCGATTCTTCGAATGATGATGTAGTAGTTGACAAAGTCTCGCGGATGAAATCGTCAATTTTGGCTTCCCAATCGAAAGAGCCTTTAGCCATCTCATTGAGTATCTTTCGACAGACGAAGACTGCTTCTTCGTAGCTCAGATTGTATTTTTTCTGCCATTCTGATGATGGATTCATCAGCGACTTGAATTCTTGAGTCTGCATTATCACTATGTCCGGCAGGGAATAGTCCAGATCGATTTCAAAACTCGTGATATTCGGGTAGAGCTTAAATATGTCAGCGAGCCCGCCAATCTTTTTGTTTTCGAAACTGTAAACATCTTGAGGCACAGTTAATGGTGTGGCGTGTGTCTTTACAATTACTTTAACAGAAGTCTCTTGTTGTTTAGTAATTCTTTCATAGTTGACTCCACCAGAAGCGGTCGTGATTTTTATTGTATATGAACCAGCTGCATACTCATCACCAACAACGAAATTGAAACCTTTGGTGTCAGGTTTGTATTCTCCAATAACTATTCCAGCGATATCAAGTACTTGGATTAACATTGGTGGTGAATCTAAATCGATCGTTTTTTCTATTTGTAAATTTGCAGAGCGCTGAATGTTGTCTGCACTATTTTCGCCTGATTGCTGTACCGTATGCACCAACTCGTGCGCCAACAACTCTTTTCCTGATGACGACTGCGCGTTATATTCTCCCTCGCGGAAATAAACATCCTGTCCATGCGTAAACGCTTTTGCATTTACATTTTCATTCATGCCGTGCGCTTCCCCTCCAGTATGAATTTTTACTCCACTGAAATTTGCTCCCATTTTTCCGCCGAGCTCATCCTGCAGATGTTCCGGGAGCGATTGTCCTTTGCCTTTGCTGCTTTCCAGTTTTGATTGAAATTCAGGTGTAGTTTCTGCATCACCCTGACCTTTACGATTAATTGTTCCCCCTGTACCATGCACAGTTGCCGATTCTCCACCAGCTACTTTCCGCGCAACATCATCCGCTTCTTTTTCGTCCGCATCGCCCGGGTTACTTACGGTAAGTGATTTTTTCTGTACTGCATTTTTCTGCTGCACCTCGATCATTTGCTGATGCACCTCCTCCCAGTCGTCATTATTACGATGAAGTACATTGTTTCTTCGGTACTGGTACTGGTCTTCCATTTTGATCTGTCTCACCTAAATATCATGTACTAACGGCTAAAAGCAAGAACAATCAAGTGAAAAATCGTAACTTACCTTGATTATGAAAATTCATATAGTAGCCATCGGCGTATTCCTGATTCAGACTATTGTTTATGCACAACGGACTGATACGATTATATACTTCAATTCTGATTCATCATGTCCGTTTATTGTTCCGCTTGTGATTGAAAAAGAACTCGCAACTCATCCATATTATTTTAAAGAGTTTGAGGCGTGCACCTACGATAGTTTTATGGTATTCATTTTTTCTGGTACGGGAGAGGTCATTTTCACTTCAATTGATCCACAGGTTATTTGGAATGGAGAAGGTGTTTCGAGCGGTTACTATACTTGGAGGCTTAGCGTATTTGATCGTGTAGATGGGCGAAAAAAAGTCGCGGTTGGGCGAACATATGTATTGAAGTAAATCTACTCGGGTTTAGCTTGCCCCTTCATCCATTTCATCTGGTCCGGCTTCTTCAGGTTTAGTTTCTCTGGGTGTCCCATCACTATGTCTTCGTGTTGATCAATAAATTCCAACCGTTTTTTTCCCTTCAGATATTTTCCCTTTCCCTTCGCAGAATTATTAATTGTTTCGTATAAACTGATTGCTGTAGTACTGTAAGGCAGTTCAGGTGACATTGGGTCATAATTATCACTTTGGATTTTCTGCATATCATTTTCTCCAGTCACCTTGTAAACCTTTATGATCTCTGCATCCACAATTCCAGATTCGTCCCTAAGCAGTTTTGTTTTTTTATACGAACTCGCATCTGAAGTAGTCGTGCCCATGTCAGATCGATAATCGCCTGGCAGATTAGCACCAACGGAAGCAAAATGAGTTTTATCACTCCGGTCCCAGCCAATAAATACTTGTTGCATCACGCCAAGTGGAGCTGATTCATCTGTCGCAAGAAGTGTCGCAAGATTCAGTCGATTAATTGTGTTCTGGGTGACCTTGCGAAACTTTGTATCCATAAAGGCAGACTCCGAAGATATATTCACCCTTTTGCTTCCCATGTGATCCGAAGCATCTGTGGCGGTTGCATTCTTATCCCTTTGATATTGCGGATCTACTATTACCATATGTCCACCTTCAGGGATCATGATGTCAGGAACTTCGCCTCTAAAATCTGATGCAGGATTCGTTCCACGATTCCGAAGTTTGTCGGGATAATCTTTCGGCACATATTCGATAAACTCTTGTTTCTCTTCCGAATAGACAAATGGTATTTTTTTCGGAGATGTATAGTGCTCCAATCCTAAACCATGCCCATATTCATGTGCAAATTCAGTTGGGTCAAAGCTTTCAGTCTGGAAAATCGCGCTGTTACCTCCTCTATTCCATTGAGAAACGTTATGCCCTCCCTTTTGCACATTGGCTTTGTACTGTTTTTCTACACGAACAAAATTAAATTCGGGGTCAGAGCCCTTAGATTCAGACAACTGAATGATCTTTTGAAGATCCGGTTCATAATGAGGGAAAATTTGAAATTCAACGTGATAAATTTTATCCCCGATCTTCACTTCACCTTTCGGTTCATTCCAACCTTGTTGAATCGCAAGACCAGCATCTTTCGCAAATGTGTCGCTGGCTTCAGCACCATAAAAGTAAATATGTGACGTTACAGTAATTATCTCGCCACTCTTACGGGCCATAGCAGTTCGTTGGATCATGTTTGAACCCCTTGCCTGCTGTACCGTATGCACCAACTCATGAGCCAGCAACTCCTTTCCTGCTGAAGACTGCGCGTTATATTCTCCCTCGCGGAAATAAACATCTTGTCCATGTGTAAACGCTTTTGCATTTACGTTCTCATTCATGCCGTGTGCTTCACCGCCGGTATGAATTTTTACAGCACTGAAATCGGCTCTCATTTTCCCGCCGAGTTCATTTTGTAGATTCTCAGGAAGCGATTGCCCTTTGCCCTTACTGTTTTCCAGTTTTGATTGAAATTCGGGTGTGGTTTCTGCATCACCTTGACCTTTACGATTAATCGTACCTCCTGTACCATGAACAGTTGCTGATTCTCCTCCAGCTACTTTGCGTGCAACCTCATCGGCCTCTTTCTCGTCAGTATCGCCCGGGTTACTTACGGCAAGTGATTTTTTCTGCACTGCATTTTTCTGCTGCACCTCGATCATCTGATTGTGAACGTCATCCCAATCGTCGTGACGGTCATTCCTCGTAAATTGGTTGCTTTTGTCAAAATTGGTCATGGCGGTTTAAGCGATTTTGAAAATCAACATCAATGAACAATAGATCCGTTGGTTTTTGCCGATGGGCTATCCCATGTAGGTGTCAATCCTGATTTCGCAAATTCCGTGTGGATGTAATACTCGAGGTCCTTTCCTCTCACTATAAAATCCCCGCGCTTGTGCGCCTGAATACATCCACCCTTGAGTACGTTTACAATTGACGCAGGAGACAATTTATAACGTGCCAACTGTGCTGGTGCTTCAGATGAAGGATACGAGAAAGCAGGAGGCAGGCCCGCAGCCCACACCTTAATACGTTCGTTGTAACTTAACGTAGGGAATTTTATTTTCAGTTGGAAACGGCGATCCATTGCGCCGTCAAGATTGCGCTCGAGGTTTGTAGCCACAATTACAAGCCCACCATATTCTTCAATGAGTGGAAGCAGAACAGATGTTTCCATGTTTGCCCATTTGTCCTTTGCATCCTTCACTTCTGTTCTGCGCGAGAACAATACATCTGCTTCATCGAAAAACAAAATTGGCTTTTTCTCTTGCCGGGCATTTTCCAGTTTCATTCGTTCAAAAAGATGAACTAGATTCTTTTCAGTTTCTCCAATGTATTTTGAAACAACACGCGATGCGTCTACACTGAACACATTCAGGCCACATTCTTTTCCGATGAGTCCAGCCGTTAAACTTTTACCTGTTCCCGGAGGCCCGTAGAACAATGCAGGATACCCAGGTGCAAAAAAGCCTTTTGTGCCTTTTGCGAAAGCGGTACCGTGTTCAACCCAATCAATCAGCAGATCAACACTACGTTTTGTATGCTGCCCAAGAATGAGCTGATCCCATGTCTTGTCCGTTGTCAAAAGTTTCGCAGGAAAGTTCTTTCCGAAATCGGGACGTGGCTGACGCCCTTGCAAAAGAAATTGAACGTATTCTTCTGCGAGTTCCGGAATTAATTCCTTATCGGAAAGTGTTGGCCCAGAATCGTCGAATGAAAGAAGTGCAACAATTTGTTTTTTCATTAGCGAGCCTTCCATCACCAATTCGCGATAGATGAGTTGCTGTTCTGCTTTGTCTGTTCCAGCGCAAGCGAACAAAACAGTTTGCAGAGTAGGGATAAATTGCTGTGAACTTCTCTTCACAAACCCGCCCACGTGAAAATTGTTGATGACTAATCCGTGTTGTACGGGCGCAACGAGCTCTCG
>CAZBYM010000121.1:0-9845 GCA_964495745.1 uncultured Chryseobacterium sp.
CTCAATTTCGCTCGTAATAAGACCTGGTGTGTACTTTGTTTTCCTCCGGATGTCGAGCGCTTCATTCAGATTTTCTTTTGCACGTGCTACATCTCCCTGCCGGAAATAGATCACGCCGAGATCATTTAGTGCACGGCTCAAAGCGGTTAAATGTCCGCACTCCCTGTAACCGTTCAATGCAAATTCATTATACCGGAGCGCAGTCTCTATATCATTCTGAGCGATCGCAATGCCGCCCAGCCCCGAACGGATACGTGCCAATTGATATACCAGATTAATTTTTCCTTCTGCATTTTTTTCTGCCGCGAGAAAATAATTTTTTGCCGTTTCGTAATCCTTTAGGTCCGAATGAAAAACGGCTAGCTGAAAATCAGACCAGCCCATACCTTCTCCGTCAATGCCCACCACCTGATTGCGGGCATGATACGCCAACTCAAACGCTTTCTCGCGCTCACCAGAATTCCAATACATAAACGCGCACATCTGAAGGGAGACATTTCCGCCAATAGACGCAGGTGCAATCAACGCGAGCTTTTCTGCATTGCGCATGTGCACACTATATTGTTCGATATTTCCCTGCCAGAGGTGAGAATATCCGGAGTGTACTTCAACGAACGCACGGATGCCATTGTCGTTTTCACGTTCGGCTTTCAGGGTCAGTTCCTGGCACAGTAGTTTGCAATAATCATTCATATAATCTGAAGCACTGTTTACAAACGCCATGATGCTCATCATTCTTTCCTCATCGGAAGATGCTGATGCAATTTTGTTTGTAAGCCACTCTTCGGAAAAGTACATGGCGAGGCTAGACGTTTGCGTGTTTGATTACTCCGAGTTCCTTGCCGATTTTCTCAAATGCGTTAATCGCTTTGTCGAGATGTTCTTTTTCATGAGCGGCACTGAGCTGAACGCGAATACGGGCTTTGTCTTTCGGAACTACCGGATAGAAAAACCCAATTACGTAAATGCCTTCGTCAAGAAGTTTCGCAGCAAATTGTTGCGCCAGCTTCGCGTCGTACAACATAACAGGAACAATTGCAGAATCTCCTTTTTTGTATTCGAGTCCAATGCGATTCATTCCTTCCTTGAAGTAATTCACATTCCATTCAAGTTTATCACGCAAAGCGGTAGTTTCACTAAGCATATCAAATACCGCAATCGATGCCCCCACTATTGAAGGCGCGAGTGAATTGGAAAATAGGTACGGACGAGAACGTTGACGAAGCATTTCGATTATTTCTTTTTTCCCCGTTGTGAATCCGCCCATTGCTCCGCCCATTGCTTTCCCTAATGTTCCGGTAATGATATCGACACGACCCATTGCATTACCGGCTTCAATTGCACCGCGACCTGTTTTGCCGATGAATCCTGTCGCGTGGCTTTCATCCACCATCACCAGTGCTTTGTACTTGTCGGCGAGATCACAAATCTTATCCATAGGAGCAACGAAACCGTCCATCGAGAAAACGCCATCTGTTACAATTATTTTGAAACGACAATTTCCAGCAGCAATCAGTTGTGCTTCGAGATCGGCCATGTCGCAATTCTTGTAGCGAAAACGCTGTGCTTTGCACAAACGAACTCCGTCAATAATTGAAGCGTGATTTAATTCATCAGAAATAATTGCATCATTTTCTCCGAACAAAGGCTCAAATACTCCACCATTCGCATCGAAACAGGCAGCATACAAAATAGTGTCTTCGGTTTGGTGGAATTTTGCAATTTTTTCCTCGAGTGTTTTGTGAATGTCCTGAGTTCCGCAAATAAAACGAACGGAGGACATTCCATATCCATGAGTATCCAAAGTTTTATGAGCGGCTTCTACAACTCGAGGATGGGATGAAAGTCCGAGATAATTATTTGCACAGAAGATGATCACATCTTTGCCATTCACTTTCACAACCGCTCCTTGAGGAGTAGTAATTACGCGTTCACGTTTGAAGAGTCCCGCTTCTTCGATTGAACTTAATTCTGTTTTGAGAAAATCCTGAAATGATCCGTACATGATAATTTGCTGATTGGTAGATTGATGAATTCACATTGGCGTGGTTCGAAATTACGAAAACCAGTGATTAAGTACGAGTGATTTCAGGGAACATTGCGATAATCGAGAAATGATGCTTTCATCGACAAAAAGCATATTTTTGTAACTATCCTGTGAAAATCAAACTTACCGAAGAAGAGTTAGTAGAACGATTGGGCGCCCGCGATGCGGCAGCGTTCGAATATCTCTATGATAATTATTCGGGAGCATTATACGGTTCCATCTTGCGAATGGTGCAGGATGAGAATGTGGCGCAGGATCTCTTGCAAGAGACTTTCGTCAAAATCTGGAAGAATTATTCGTCTTACAATTCTGATCGTGGAAGATTGTACACGTGGATGGTGAATATTGCGCGAAATCTCGCTATAGATCACAAACGCTCTCGAGCGAACAAATCCAGCGAAAAAAACCAACCTATTGATAAGTCCGTAAATGCAATTAACAAAACAGGGAAGACTGTTTTCAATATTGATAGAATTGGATTGAAGGAGGTTGTTGGGCAGCTTAAACCGGAGTCGCAACAGATGATCAACTTGTTGTATTATTCAGGTTACACGCAAGAGGAAGTGGCGAAAGAACTTGAAATGCCACTCGGAACGGTTAAAACGAGAACTCGAACAGCATTGATTGAATTAAGAAAACTGATGAAATAAAGTGAGTGCCGAAGAATTCATAGCATCCGGAATATTGGAAACCTATGTGATGGGTCACGCTACCGAACAGGAAGCGAAACTTGTTGTGGAGATGGCGGCGCGTTATACTGAAGTGAAAGAGGAGCTCAATGCAATCGAAGCTGCTATGGAAAATTTCGATAGGCAGAATGCTGTTGAACCACCAGCACATCTGAAAGCGAAAGTTCTGGCAAAAGTTTCAGGTTCCCAGTTTTCGGTTTCCGGTTCTGGAGATGGGAAGAGTGAAGCAAAGGTGATTGAGCTCACGCCATGGTCGAATCGAACGCTTCAATATGCCGCTGCAATATTATTTCTTCTGTTCTCAGGCAGTGTAATATACATCCTGCTTTTGAGGGAAGATTTGAATTCCAGTGAACATACGGTTGCTGCTTTGGACAATAAAAATGATTCGTTGAAAGCAGAGTTGACAAACCAGTATTACGCGATCGTCAACTTAAGTGAGGATATTGCATTGCTCAAGAAACCTTCTATGAAAAGCATCGAGCTCAAAGGCATGGAGGTTGCTCCCGATGCGAAAGCAATGGTTTACGCGAATACGACCAGTGGTGAAGTTTATCTTGAGTTAGTGAATCTGCCTCCTGCGCCGGAGGGAATGCAATATCAGTTCTGGGGAATTGTTGATGGAAAACCTGTTGATGCGGGAATGATTCCGATTGACGGAGATCTTTCCGGAATTCATCCTATGAAGACGGTTCTGAATACTACTGCGTATGCGATTTCTTTGGAGCCTAAAGGCGGTTCACAGCAGCCAACTGGGAAGATTTATGTGATGGGGAACAGCTAATGTGCTGATTTGCGAATGTGGTAATTTGCTAATGATTCGACCCCTTCAGGGTCGGGTTGAATCACGGATATTTTTTCCACTGACATTCGGCGCTTTCAGCGTCGTTTGCAATTGAAGTCTCAAGAGGTTCAATGCAAAAAACTACACGCGTCGTCCCGATCCTGAAGGGGAGGGGGAATAATCAAAAGGTTCAATACGGATTAACCAGCACAAATTTTTCCGAAAGATATTCTTCGCCATTGCGCACCGTCACAAAATAGGCAGCACGTGCGTCCAGCTGCATTTCTATGTAACAAGTAGTTGATTGTGTTGCATACTCGCGAGCGACCAATCTGCCCTGACAATCGTATATGTTGATCTCAGTACCGGGAACAATTGCATCCGAAATGACTGAAATTGCGAACTGCCCTGTCATCACTTGCAATGATGTTGTATCGTGCAATTCATTTCCGTCATCGCAGCTTTCAGAGATTCCAGTATGTAAGTAAAGCCCAGTATGGTCCTGATAACATCGAAGGTTGTTTCCGGGCTCTGAAGGATTCGTCATTTGCATGTGTGGAATCAAGAAACCAGTATTTCCGATTTTTTCATAAGTGATATATGTAGACGACGACGAGTACATTCTTGTGTGTTGTGTTTCAAGTACAGAATTGCCTATTGTAACTTGAGAGATACTATCTATGATGAATGATCCTGAGCAAACCGCACACGAGATTGTGTCTCCAGTTTGATGGGAAAAATCATAGAGGATACCGAAGGTTGAATTTTGGGTTTTGAAAATGAAAACAGAGTCGCCGGTGCCATACGTATACCATTGTATGATGCTTGGTATTGGGCTTTGTGAAAAATTGTAATATGAAAACGTAAGCTCATCACAGAGCTTGCCGCCCTGCATTACTTCTGCCGTCTTCTCAATTTTAACGTAGCTAGTTGTATCCAAAGGCCAATAATCATAATACCATGTCGCACCATAATTAAAGTAGGGTTGCGCTGAAAAAATCATTGGGATGAAGATCGCGAATGGGAGTAAGTAAAGTTTCTTCATAGTTGAAATTTACATCAACCACACGTCAAATTTCTTCGAATTACATAACCGGGTCAAGGTAATAGGTAATTGGTACTAGATTACGACCCTCTGGCAAATCAGATTCAATTTTTCGCCGCAAATATTAGCACATTGACAAATTACCCAATTAGCAAATTCTCTACCTTCGGTTCCCTATGAAAAAGAAAATCCTCCTCCTTGGTTCCGGCGAACTTGGCAAAGAATTTACAATTGCCGCAAAACGTCTCGGACAATATGTAATTGCCGTTGATTCGTACAATGATGCACCAGCACAACAGGTAGCAGACGAGCGTGAAGTGATTAATATGCTCGATGGAAATGCGCTTGATGCAATTGTCGCAAAACACCATCCCGATTTAATTGTTCCGGAAATTGAAGCCATACGCACCGAACGATTTTATGATTATGAGGCGAAAGGAATTCAAGTGGTGCCAAGTGCGAAAGCAGCGAATTTCACCATGAACAGAAAAGCAATTCGTGATCTCGCGGCAAAAGAGTTGGGGCTTCGCACAGCGAAATACGACTATGCAACTACACTTGAACAATTCAGAACTGCGGTTGATGCAATCGGAATTCCGTGCGTAGTGAAACCACTCATGTCTTCTTCAGGAAAAGGTCAGAGTGTAGTGAAGAGTGAAGCGGATATTGAGAAAGCATGGAATTATGCTATGAGTGGAACGCGCGGCGATCTTCTTGAAGTGATCGTTGAAGAATTCATCAAGTTTGATTCGGAAATTACTTTACTCACTGTAACGCAAAAAAATGGCGATACATTATTTTGTCCGCCAATTGGTCACAGACAAGAACGTGGTGATTACATGGAAAGCTGGATGCCCCATCCGATGAGTGAAGCGCATATTAAAGAAGCGCAGGAAATGGCCGACAAAGTTACGCGCGCGCTTTCCGGTTATGGAATCTGGGGTGTTGAATTTTTTCTCGCTGAGAAAGGCGTTTACTTTTCTGAATTATCACCGCGTCCGCACGATACAGGAATGGTAACTCTTGCAAATACATTACCATTGAATGAATTTGAATTGCATTTGCGCGCAATTCTTGGATTGCCAATCCCTGATTTAAGTTTGATCAATGCAGGAGCAAGTGCGGTAATTCTTGCTTCACACGAAGGTGTACCCGTTATTTCTGGATTGGAGAACGCTCTCAATGAAAAAAATGTTGATGTGAAAGTTTTCGGTAAGCCAGTTTCGCGCCCTTATCGACGCATGGCAGTTGCATTGGCTTGGGACAAACCTGGAAGTGATGTGAAGTTGTTGGTTGAGAAGGCGAAGAATGTAGCTGCAAAGATCAGTGTGGAATAATTGCGCGAGGGTTCTAACCCTGAAAAGGTTCTTATCCTTTTCAGGGTTAGAACCCTTGTATCAGCCGTGAATCAAAATCATCACCGGAGTGAGCAGCACAACCAGCAAAAGCAGAAGGAGCGGAGGAAATTTCATGGCGTTATAGTTTTGTTATATAACGTTTGACACGCAATTGATATTCGGGTTTAACCGTTGTTTGCGGCAATCCATTGAAATTTTACGGCGAACAGAAATGGAAGGGTTAACTGGACGAGATAGCGTGTTAACTGGTGAGTTTTGAAAAATAAAAAGGACGATGTTCTCACACCGCCCTTTACAATTTTAGCACAACTAATACTATTCAATAACCAGACGCTCGGTTGACTTCGCACCTGCGGAATACACATTCACGAAATACATCCCTGGAGCAAATGAACTCACGTCAATAGTCGTGTTGTTTCCTGTTGCAGTTCCAGAATAAACAACTCGTCCAGTTGCATCGGTGATCTCAATTGTTTCCGCTGCAGTAGTAGAAACAATCAATTGATCATTCGCCGGATTTGGATAAAGACTTACGTGGTTGTCTTGAGACGCGTTGTTTACGTTCACAGGTAACGTCGGATCAATCACGATCGAACAACCTGCTGTTGACATCGGAATAACTGTTCCATTTCCGTTTACAGTCATTACGTTGCCCAACGCAATATCCATGGTCAACATCGAGGTTATGTTCGCAGTTGACAAACGCATGGTTCCAATGTAGCCGTAACCGTTCATTTCAGTTTGATTGATTCGGGTGATTGCCACGTCATTTTGCCCGGTTGAATAATTATCGCGACCAAGCGTAATCATGCTTGCATTTTTTACGCCCATCCAAGATCCTGAAAAATCTGTTGTAACAGTGTTCGGTTGCACCAACATGTTGTCGTATGAAAGTGTAAATGCAGTTCCGTAGAAATCGTTCAGTGGTTGACCAACTGTTCCTGCGTAAATATCTACATACGCATAATTCATTGGCCCAACAGTATCATCTTGTGGCACGAGATAAAACATTGCAGCAGATTGTACATCCACATCATTTCCCGGATCTCCAAGACGGAAAGCGTGACCTTGCGCATAATTCAAAGTGATCGCAAGTGTATCATCGAGATTGATTGTTCCATCTCCATTGCAATCGCTGTGTTTGTAATTTGCACCTAGCGGAATAGCTTGTGGCCAATCTGCAGAAACCTGTGCATTCCAATTGTTGGTTGCAGCTCCACGTACTGTTCCGGTTGTTCCGTATGCAATTCCAAGTGTTAGAAAATCAACGTTGTTCGCCTGAAGATCATAATCGCAATCGCCAGGCCAAACATTAGGAACTCCTGTGCCAAGACAAGAAACATCTACGTATGTGTAACCGTAATGTCCACCATACATGCAATCTGAATTCACAAACTCAACTGTCATTTGCTGGCCCATGTACGCGTTAAGATCTTTACTCAGTGGAGTCCAGCGACGATAAAGTAATGCAGCATTATTTCCGGATTGAATATAAGGAACAGTTGTATCTCCTGCCCAGATGGTATCGTTGCAACACAAAAGTGGATTGCCCAACTGATCATAAAAATTTACCATGAAGTAAGGCTGAGCATCCCATTGGTGTCCCGGATCTTCCATTACGCTGGAAAACTGAAACTGAAACCAAGCGTTACGTGGAGTAACTGTAAATTGATAGGAAATTTTTTCACATTCGAATCCCATGTTACTGTTACCCAAACGTACAGAAGCGAAACCTCCCCCGGGTGCGAGAGATGTCATTTGTGTATCGGGCAACATTGTTGCAGGATCAACAACCATCGGGTCAAGAAAATTCTGAGTGATGACTGTTTGTCGTGCTGCGAAATCTGTAACAGGTACGCTGTTTCCGTTTGAGATATATCCCGGCGTCCAGATTACTGGAACGAGAACGCCATTGGAATTTGTGCCAGTAGATCCGCTCCATCCGACAAAAGTTGTGTCTTCGAAATCGCGATTGTTGCATTGGCTTTGGGCAATTGCCGAAACTGAAAGTGCGAGCACAGAACATGCAAGTGCAAGTGTAAGTCTTGGTAGTAGTTGTTTCATGGGAAAATAATTTGTTTGCTTATGCAACTTAGGACAATTCGAACGCAAAAGCAATGATTGTAGTCGAATCAGTTTTGGGAGACGACGAATGCTCAATAATTGCATCAGTTTCGACTAATTCCTAATCAGCTGCAGAGACGAAACATTTTCCCGGGTAACGATTTTACCACTCCTGCGAATTCTAATTGGAGCAACATGCCGGATGTTTTTCCTGCTGAAAATTCAGAGAGTGTACAGATTTCATCTATGTGAACATTGCCCATTCCACGCATAGTCCCAACGATCCTTTCTTCTTCGTCAGAGAAAGTTTTCATTTCAGTTTGAATGTTTTTTGGTTTTTCATGTGTTAGTTCCCAGCCCATACATTTCGCAACATCTGCTGCCGACTCAATCAATCCTGCTTTGTTCGATTTTATTATCCGATGACAACCTGCAGAAGACGCGTCACCAATTCTTCCTGGAAAAGCGAAAACATCGCGGTTGTAATTCATGGCAAATTCTGTGGTGATCATTGATCCACCGCTCTCGCCGGATTCTACAACAACAACTGCGTCCGCAAGCCCGGCGACAATTCTATTTCGTTGTGGAAAATTCTCGCGATCGGGATTTGTCTTGCATGGAAAATCAGTTAGTAATCCGCCTTGCTCCAGCATTTTTTTTGCTGAGGTGGAATGGACTCGCGGATAAATTTCGTCCAGGCCATGAGCAAGTACTCCGACAGTGTCGAGACCTGAATCAAGAGCGGCACGATGTGCACAAATGTCAACGCCATATGCAAGCCCACTGATAATTAATGTTCCGCATGGCTGAAGTTCGCTGACCAATTTTTCTGTTAGTGCTTTTCCGTACTCCGTAATTTTTCGCGTTCCGATAACGGCAACAATTTTTTGTGCATTCAGATTAGCGGTTCCTTTGTAGTAGAGCAGGGGCGGACTATCATAACAATGTTTTAGCCGTGAAGGATATTCTTTCTCTGTGAAATAAAGCATCTGAATTCCATTGGCTTCAATGCGTTTGTATTCTGCTTCCGCTTTTTTTCTACACTCTTTATCAGAGAGCAAGCGCGCAGTTACAACACCAATTCCCTGAATGACTCCAAGGTTCTTTTTCTTCTCGCGAAAAACTGCTTCTGCACTTCCGCAATGCATGACCAATCTTTTGGAAATAACCGGTCCAATGCCCGGAATCATCGTCAGAGCGATGCGACTAGCGTATTCGTCGAAACCCATAGCACACATAACAAACTTTGTTTTTACATTGCAATAACCATAGAACGCTTCTTATGAAGAGCATCCTGTACGTAACCAGCTTTCTTCTTGTAAATTTCCTCTTTCTTCACGACATAAGAGCGCAGCAAACGTTTGTAAACGGAACCGTTTCCGACAGTGTTTCAGGTGAGCTTTTAGTGGGCGTTGTAGTTACAACTTCACAGGGTAATGGAAACCCTACAAATGTGAATGGGGCCTATCAGGTTAAGGTGGATTCTGGTACAGTTACGTTGAAGTTTACATACATCGGATACAAAACGGTAACACGGAAAATTGAAGTCGTAAGCGGAAGCAATCAGGAAATAAATGTGATGTTAGTATCGAATTCCAGACAACTTGATATTGTTGTTGTTTCTTCAGGAAGATTCGAACAGAAAATCGGGGAAGTTCCGATTTCAATGGAAGTAATAAAACCGGCTCTCATCGAGAATAAAAATACCACAAACATTAATCAGGTAATTGATCAAACACCAGGAGTGAACGTGACCGATGATCAGGCGAACATTCGTGGAGGAAGCGGTTACAGTTATGGAAGCGGATCACGTGTATTACTTGTACTCGATGACATGCCCATGCTTTCCGGTGACGCT
>CAZBYM010000122.1:0-9815 GCA_964495745.1 uncultured Chryseobacterium sp.
CCTTCATCAACAAATACAGTTCGCTCTTCAGATGGAACATATCTGTGTTCTTTGGTATTCAAACAGCAAGGAATTGCAAGCTTGTCACTATGGCAAGTCATCATGAATATTGTACTAACCATTTCAGGATGTGTGTTGTTGATTGGATTTCTGAGAAAAGAAAGTTCTTCATTAAAAAATCAATTGGGCAAGCGCTGGCCAGCCGTCATGTTTGTTTCGTTTCTCATATTGTTGCGGTTTCTTACAATACTGATTCACTTTCCTGCAACATTTTATGATCTCCCGTTATTCAGTCCGATGCATTATGGTGATGCTGATTCATTTTGGAATTCTACGCTCGGAGACTTTCTAATTAACGTTTCTCTTTTCTTTTACGTTTGTGTGTATGTGAACGCACACCTGAAGAAATATCCGGTAAATATTTCAGGTTCAACCTCGAAACTTGTAGCGTTAACTTCTCTGTTACTTTTCGTACCCGCAATTGTTGCCTGGGGAATAAACTCCATGATCTCAGATCTTGTGCAGAACTCTGACATCTCGTTTCAGGTAAATAATCTTTTCGGACTTTCCATTTACAGCTACACCGGAATATTTATGATCGCATTGATGCTCGCGGCATTCTTCATGCTGTCCGAGAGTATTCTGCGAATTCTTGAGTTGTCTGTGAAGCCCAGAAAGTTCAGGCTCATTGGATTGCTCATCACATCTCTTGCGCTTACCGGTATTCATCATCTCATGGGAAGCGTTGATGGACTCGCTATTCTTTGGCCAATGGCTGTTCTCTTTGTGTTGATGTTGCGGAACACAGAAGACGAAGGAGAATCATTTTCGTTTTCCATCATCGTATTTCTCGTATTGCTTTTTTCTTTTTACAGTACGCACATGTTGCTTAAGCAAGGCATGCACAAAGAACATGATAGCAGAATTGTATTCGCAGAAAAACTCGCGGCAGAACAAGATCCAATTGCAGAACATCTGTTTTCGGAAATTGACAATAAGTTAGAGCATGATACAGGGTTGATCAGAACTTCCCAGATGCCTGGTCAGGATTTCACTCTCTTCGAAAAGAGAATTCGCCAGCAGTATTTCAGCGGATATTGGGAAAAATATGAAGTGAAAGTAACCTTCTTCGACACGATGTGTACTCCGCTACTGCGATCGAGTTCGCCGTGGAGCGATAACATTCTTCATTTCGAAGAGATGACAGAGAAAGAAGGAGTTCCGACATTCAGCGATGACTTGTTCTACATTGACAATGGAACGGGGCGGATAAGCTATCTCGCAAAAATTGTTCTACAGAATGAAGGAAATGAAACTCATCTTGGACAAGGAACTTTATTCATTGAATTTGAATCGAAGTTAATGTCAGAAGAAATTGGATTTCCTGAATTGCTTCTGGATCGCGAGCTCGGCCTGAATCAAAAACTGCTGAACTATTCTTACGCGAAATACAAAAATGGTCAGCTGCTTAATCATTCAGGAGATTATCAATACAGTTTGAGCACTGAATTTATTCCCGGAGATGGTCATTACGATTACATCAACACGGATGGATGGGATCATCTTGTTTATCGCCCCGATCAAGCTACGGTTGTATTACTAAGTAAAGTTGAAGACGGTTGGCTGGGAAAAACAACGAGCTTCTCTTACATCTTCGCTTTTTTCAGTTTACTCCTAATCGTTTCATTATTCCTGCGACAACTGCTTGTGTCAGGACCAACATTTTCGAATCTCACATTTAAATATCGAATTCAGTTGGTGCTTGTCATAATCGTTTTGATTTCACTTGGGTTATTCGGTGCGGGATCCATTTATTACATCCGTCAGCAATATCAGGTGAAGAACGCGGAAATCATCAGCGAGAAAGCGCATTCAGTTGTAATTGAAATTGAAGGAAAATTGCAAGACGATGTGCTCAACGCTTCGTACCGAGATTATGCAACTTACCTGCTCAAAAAATTCTCCAACGTGTTTTTCACGGACATTAATCTCTATGACCGCGAAGGCAATTTGTATGCTTCCTCACGACCAAAAGTATTTGATGAAGGGCTTGCATCGCGAAAGATGAATCCGGAAGCGTACAGCCAGATTAAAGTGCTGAAAAAATCGGAGTACATCCATGATGAGCATATCGGAAATCTCGATTACCTCTCCGCTTATCTGCCAGTAAAAAACAAGGAAGGAGAATTGCAAGCGTATTTGAACATTCCGTATTTCGCCAAGCAGAATGATCTGGAGAAGGAAATTTCCACATTCATGGTTGCGTTGATCAACGTTTATGTGTTTCTATTTGCACTCGCCGTTCTCGCTGCAATTTTCATTTCCAATTATCTCACACATCCGCTTCGTCTCATTCAGGAAAAGATGCGGCAGGTAAAACTCGGAAAGAAAAACGATCCGATTGAGTGGAAGAGCAAAGATGAAATTGGAAGTCTTGTTGGTGAATACAACAGAATGATCATCGAGCTTTCGAACAGCGCAGAATTGCTCGCACAATCGGAACGTGAAAGTGCGTGGCGTGAAATGGCGAAGCAGGTTGCACATGAAATCAAGAATCCGCTTACACCGATGCGCTTGAGTATTCAGTTGCTCGAACGTGCGTATAAAGACAAAGCGCCTGACATTGACCAGAAAGTTGAACGTTTATCGCGAACAGTTCTAGAACAGATCGATACACTTGCATCCATTGCAAGTGCATTCGCCGACTTTGCTAAAATGCCGAAGCCTGTTCTGGAAACAATGGATGTGCGAACTGTTGTGATGAATACGTTGGAATTATTCAGTGAAAATGACGAAGCTGTTGACTTCGAACTTCACGATAATGTGAACGGAGAAATGACAATTTCCGGTGATCGCGAACAATTGCCGCGTGTGTTCAATAATTTATTCCGGAATGCTATTCAGGCAATTCCTGAAGATCGAAAAGGGAAAGTCATTGTTGAATTATCACGACAGAATAATCACTTCATTGTTTCAGTAAAAGACAACGGAACGGGAATTGCAGATGAAGTGATTGATAAAATTTTCGTTCCGAATTTCACGACGAAAACAACGGGCATGGGATTAGGATTGGCGATGGTGAAGAATATTGTGGAAGGATGTAATGGAATGATTTGGTTTGAGACGACGCGGGATAGAGGGACGACATTCTTTGTGAGTTTTGATGAGGCGGAGTAACGTGAGTATGTGATGCTTTACATCCGCTGTAGCCTGCGGCGCTACCACGGCGCCACGGCGCAAAAATCAACTTAACTAATTCTAAACCCACGCGGGCACGGCGAGTGTTGTGTTGTCATCAGCTACACACATTGCGGTCAGGCATCTGAATTGTCGTCGCGCATGAAGTTCCGGTTTGTGAGTTTAATAGATTTACGCAAAAGAGAAAAGTAAATGCGGTTACTTTCTGAAGTGTGTTGAATTTCATAAAATGGGGTTATTGAACAGCGTTTTTGTATTTCTATTTGACCACACAGAACTTTCCACGCTGTGTCGTTTGATCAGAGAATGTGAGCCGA
Organism: uncultured Chryseobacterium sp.; assembly: GCA_964495745.1. GTDB lineage: Bacteria > Bacteroidota > Bacteroidia > Palsa-965 > Palsa-965. The sequence goes on from CAZBYM010000122.1 coordinate 3,516, forward strand.
TAAAAATATAAGTCAGCAGCAAGCTGAATTACTGCAAAATCGTTCTGATAATTCTCACTTCTATAAATCAACCTTCCTCTGTTATCAAATATTTCCAGTGAGGAGTTTTCTGGGAGTGATGTGACGTAAAATACTTCACTGTTCTTTATGAGAGTGGGTACACTTAACGGATTGGGAGGAGTACAATCCGCAACAGTGATCGTAACACTATCTACTAGAAAACCCTCGCAATAGCGGTTGCCTGTATCTGAAATTGTGAGATAATATGTTGTAGTGATAATAGGTTTAGCCCAGGGATTTGAACTTGTGCTGTCGGATAGTCCTATTGTCGGTAACCATTGATACATTAGATCAGAAGGTAGCAAACCTGATCCAATTGACGTGCTATCTCCAGAACAGATCGTAGTATCCAGACCAGCGCTGGCATTAACTCTTCTCATTACGGAGACATCATCAATGTAATAATAAGCAGCTTGATTGGTTCCGCTTACTGCATCGTAAGTAGTGTTTGCATTATTATTAAAATTCCCAATTGTAATGCACCTCTCTCCTCCAGTTGCGATATAATTTCCGGCAATTTCCACCCATTGGGCAGTGTCATAAACAACTAAGCCGTTGGCTATATGGGGAGGGTAATTCAAATTCATCCACGACGAACTGGAAATTGAAGCGTTGGAAAAGTGTAATTGCGGCGCTTTCGTTGCATACCCAGATTCTTCAGATAAACTGATAAAATAGCTCACGCAGTACCATTCTCCGGCTTCGAGAGTATCGGTAAGTTGAATTTGGATGTACTCTCGGCCGCTAAATGTAAAGCTAACCAAACCTGCATAGGCAACTCCAGTCCGTGCATACTGATGACCAGCTGTATTGTCGGGAACTCCATAAGTATTGGTTGAGTCACATGCGTGATGATAATCCGGAGAAGTTGGTGTCGGATTGATCCAGCCAGTTGCAAGACTTAGTTGGGGCCATCCGGGACAGCCAGAATTGACCTCGAAGCTTGGATTTGGCACAAGATTGCCTTGAGCGTTGACGCTTTTCATTGCCATGAGAATAGAAATCAAAAAAATGATTCTTTTCATAGGAAAACTCTCTCAGGAATTGCCACTTAAAGATAGACAAAGCCTGAGAGAGAAACAATTGATTATTTCTGTATAATAATTTTTTCTGTTTTGATGATTTGGTTGTCGTAAGTGATTTGATAGAAGTATATCCCTGAAGCGAGTCCCGTGAGTAGTAGCGACTTTCAGTTTCACTGAAAGGAACGCCGCGTCGCGTGGGCTTAGAAAAATAACAAATACAACCGCCGAGACTCCGTGGCGCCGTGTTGAGCGCCGCAGGCCAAGAAGTATTATCTTTGACGAAATATGAATCGCCCGATACGAGTTCTTATTGCAAAAGTTGGTCTTGACGGTCATGACCGTGGAGCGAAAGTAATTGCTTCTTTTTTGCGTGATGCAGGAATGGAAGTGATTTACACAGGCCTGCGTCAGACTCCCGAAATGGTTGTGAATGCTGCTTTACAAGAAGACGTTGATGCAATTGGAATTAGTATTCTTTCAGGTGCACACATGACAGTTTTTCCAAAGATCATGAACATCATGAAAGAAAAAGGAATGAACGATGTGTTGTTAACCGGCGGTGGAATTATTCCTGATGCAGATATGAAGATCCTGAATGAGATGGGCGTTGGTCAACTTTTCCCTCCGGGAACAGATACTTCTGTGATTGTTGAATACATCACAGATTACACGAAGAAACACAGGAATTTCTAATTCACTTTTTCAGAAATCTTTTCGCTCTACTTCACCAGATACGTATCAATATACGTTTTCACCCGTGCTCTGTTATCTTCTGACCATTTCTCGAACTGCGTGTGAAATGAAATGTGATACATGCTGATGAACACAAAGCAATCCAGGAAGCCTTCGTCTTTCATTTTACGCGCAAAAGAAAGTTCAGATCCGGATCCGTTGTCGAGCATGTATTCCCAGCTGTAAACTTCCATGAACTTTGATTTCGTCTTTTCTGTTGCTTCAGTTATTATTCCATCCTGATTGCAATAAAACTGAATTTCAGATTTCGCTTTCCGGTAGTACGACCATGGAGCAGCTTCAATTGGAGTCTGCGTTGCAGCAGCTGTGTTCGGATAATTCATTCGAGAAAGCCAATGACGGTTGAATGTTTTCCCTTGTTTGTCGCAAATTTCTTCCAGCTTGATAAACATTCCCACATCAGGATAAACTGAAATTCCATCTACGCAAGCGATGTAAGCCTCCGTCCATTTTTTTTGTCCCATGTAAGCATCCGTGAGGTACTTTCTTGGTTCAAGTAAATTCGGTCGCATGTCGCAGGCTTTCTTATACCAAATCAATGCCTTGTCGAAATCTTCATTTCTGAAGTAAGCATCCCCGAGATACAATGTTGCTTTGTAATAGGTGCTGTCAATATCAACCGCTTTCTTGTAGTATCGAATTGCCCCGGAATAATCGCCGGCGACAAACTTTTCTTCTCCTTTGTTGTATTCCTCCTTGGCATCTTTGTCTGGCTTTTCGCTGTTGTTGTCAACCATGAATATCCTGATAAGGATAGAAGCCATTTCCTGTTTCTCGCAATACAAAGTTGCACGCGAGCACGCGGCCAACATCTGAATCTCATACGTTGATGATTTCGCATTCGCAAGGAAATTATTCTGCTCTCTGGTGCTCGAATATTTTTTTCCAGCAGTAGCGAGATCCTTTTCTAACTGTCCGAGATAACGCTTGTATTCCATTTGCACACGATAGCCCCACAATTCGTCGTTCTGCAAATTGTTGGATTGCACTTTTTCCATCGAGGCAATTCCTTTATCGTGTTTCCCCTTATTGAAAAGCTTCAGTGCTTTTGTGACAGCTTTACTGTCGGCCTCACTCAATTGAGCAAAGGAATTCGAACTGCAAAATAAAAGCAGGAGCAAAAGAGAGATTGAAAGTCTATTCATGGGGTAGGTTTTGTTCATGCAAGATAGGATGTAACATAAAACCGCCGTACTATTTTGCGAAATACTACTCAGAATATCGCCAAAATGAGAAAACGGTCATTGCCTCTACAACCCTTTGTTTTCAATGGTTTGGGCAGGACGAAAGGCCCCATATTGCATCCCAATTCAAATATTTTTTCGTCGAAACTTGATTTTATCTAAAAAACGAATATATCTTTGCCTTCGCGTGAAGGTCGAATTGCCTTCCAAAAAAATTAAAGAAATATCAACATGAATTTCACCAAAATAACCAACTCGCTTTCATACATGATGTGTATGATGTGCTGCTGCATGTGCTGCAGTATGGGAGGTTATTTGCTTTGGTGAAGAAGATTGTTGGTGTGTTGAGCAAAGCCCTCCTGGTACAAACCAAGGGGGCTTATTTTTTTGCCTCCATTGGATCAAAATTCAAGAACCAAACAGCAAAAAAATTAAACTCAAATGCAAAGTTTCAGAACAGAATTGGAAAATCCGGCGAGCAAGTCGGGATTTGTAGTGATCCAGAAAGATATCGCTACACTCGCGCAAAAAATTCAGGCATTCAAAGATGGAATTCTTGATCCTGAAAAATTCAGAAGTCTTCGTCTTGCTCGAGGTGTATACGGACAACGTCAGCCCGGAGTGCAAATGGTGCGGATAAAAATTCCACATGGAAAATTAACGTTCAAACAAATTTTCCGTTTGGCTGATCTAATGGATGAATATTCAACAGGAAATATTCATCTCACTACCCGGCAAGATGCACAGTTTCACTTTGTGAGTCTCGACAGAACTCCACAACTCTGGGAAGAACTTGAGCGGGACGAATTGACATTGCGTGAAGCGTGCGGAAACACAGTGCGGAATATCACAGCATCTGTTCTTGCAGGAATTGATCCGAACGAACCATTTGATGTTACACCATACGCAGATGCATTGTTCCGCCATTTTCTTCGCAATCCCATTCAACAGGATCTTGGTAGAAAAATCAAGATCTCCTTTTCATCTTCTGAAGATGATACAGCGCTAAGTTTCATTCATGATTTAGGATTTATTCCGAAAGTCGAAATTGCCGGAGGAAAAATTACGCGCGGATTCAAAGTACTTCTGGGTGGAGGATTGGGCGCGCAACCTATTCCAGCAAAAGTTGCCTTTGAATTTTTGCCAGCTGATGAATTGATTTCGTTTTCAGAAGCTGTGATTCGTGTTTTTGATCGTCATGGAGAAAGAAATAATCGCCAGAAGGCGCGCTTGAAATATTTGCTTGCGAAAATCGGGTTGGAGGAATTTCTGAAACTCGTCGAACTGGAGAAACAGGCGATACTGAACCTGAAACAAGTCATACCAATTCATGCAGAAGCTGTTCATTCAATTTCAGAATCTGCTTTCACAACATTCCGAGTGAGTAACAATGTTGATTTTCAGAAATGGAAATCGGCAAACACATTCGAACAGAAACAGCAAGGCTGGTTTGGTGTCTACATTAAGATCGCTCAAGGAAATATTCTTTCGGACCGGATTCGATTGCTCGCGACGATCGCTGAGAAATATGCGGACAACGATGTACGCGTTACAATCGGACAAAGTTTGCTGCTTCGCTTTGTACACGAAACCGCACTTCCGGCTTTGTACAGAGAACTCTCTGCTAACGGATTTGCAGAAGCTGGAGCTAACGCGTTTGCAGATATTACTTCATGCCCGGGCACTGACACATGTAACCTCGCTATTTCAAACAGTACTTCCGTTTCTGCGGCGTTAGAAAATGTTATCGCGAAAGAATATCCACAGCTTGCTGCCGAGAAAAATATCAGCATCAAGATCAGTGGTTGCATGAACAGTTGCGGACAACACTCTATTGCTTCCATTGGATTCCACGGCAGTTCTGTGAAAGTTGGCAATGACGTTATTCCCGCTTTGCAACTTTTGCTCGGTGGCGGAATAGCCGGTAACGGAGAAGGACGAATAGCAGAAAGAATTTTGAAATTTCCTTCGAAGCGCGCCACCGCTGTGCTGAGAACTTTGCTCAGCGATTTCACACACCAACAAACCACGAACGAGTCTTTCGTCCAATACTACGATCGCAAAGGCAAAGACTACTTCTATCAATTGCTGAAGGCGTTCTCGACTACAACGAATGTAACAGATGAGGAGTTCATTGACTGGGGACAAGAAGCACGCTACGCAACGCAGATCGGAATTGGAGAATGTGCAGGGGTCAAGATTGATCTTGTTGCAACGCTGCTACTCGAAGCTAAAGAAGCTTTGCTGGCCGCTGAAGACAATTTTGTCAATGGAAATTTTGCCGATGCAACATTCAAGGCTTACAATGCATTCATTCACGCCGCGAAAGCATTGCTGTTGAAACGTGAAGTGCATGTGAATACTCAACATGGAATCATTTCCGATTTCGACAAACATTTTTCGTTGCAGCTTTTGATTCCTGTTACCTTTCGCGAATTGGTTTCTCAAATTTCAACGAACAAGCCAACGAAAGAGTTTGCAGTGAAATATATCAACGAGGCGAAATTGTTTCTTGATTTTGTTCCGGAGTTGGAGAAGCAGAGTGTGTTGCCAATTAATCCAATACTGAACTAGTCATGAAGAGAATCATTCATTTCGCTTTTAGGAATAGCAATTTTCGATGTAGGGATTTGTTAATGTCTGCATGTTTACGCCCAACATAGTCACGCGTTTCATGCCCACAGAACAAAACTGTTATCGTCGTCTCCGAACAGGAGATCGCTTCGTTCCTCGCGATGACTATAGACGCGACGACAGTTTGCTGCAAGGCGCACAATTGAAAATTGAAAATCACTAATTGAAAATAATTTAGCCATGTCTCACAAAACCATATATCCAAAAGTTACTCTTGTAGGCGCTGGCCCAGGAGATCCCGATTTGATAACCGTTAAAGGAATCAATGCCCTTGGTGAAGCAGATGTCATTCTCTATGATGCCCTGGTCAATCCCGAGATTCTTAAATATGCTCCGATTAAGAGCAAAAAAATATATGTAGGAAAACGCGAAGGTCAACATGCATTTCCTCAGGAGCAGATTAATACTTTGCTTGTCGATTATGCATTCACGCACGGTCATGTAGTTCGTTTGAAAGGCGGAGATCCATTTGTATTCGGGCGCGGAAGTGAAGAACTGGAACATGTTCAACACTTTAATATTGAAACAGCCATTGTACCTGGAATATCAAGTGCTATTGGAGTTCCTGCGCTCCAGGGAATTCCAGTTACCCATCGTGGCATTACTGAAAGTTTCTGGGTTATCACTGTAAGAAACAGTGAAGG
>CAZBYM010000123.1:0-9707 GCA_964495745.1 uncultured Chryseobacterium sp.
CAACTGTTGGTCGTGTGCAGCACGGATTTGATTGTCGCCCCGATCTTGTTGCAATCAACAACAACGTTCCTCCGAAAAATTACATTTCAAAATTTTGGATTGATTCGCTCGTGCACGACAAGAACATGCTCAACTTCGTTGTTGATCAATTCGGCCCTGATCGTGTTGCGTTAGGAAGTGATTATCCATTTCCGCTTGGAGAAAATATTCCGGGCGAACTTATCAAATCGATGGACTGGAGTGATGAGAAAAAGGAGAAGGTATTGAGTGGAGCGGCGTTGGAGTGGTTGGGGATGAGCAAAGAAAAGTTCGAATAATTTTGCTAGATGAAGTTAGACTGAGGTAGCGGTGGTAAGAAAATTGGCGAATTGTTGCCGTCTGGTCACCAATAATATTATGATATAGTAATACGATGACAAAAGAAGAACTAAAACAATATCTACTGAAGGCGTTGTCTGATAATTCACTTCTAACAGACAAACATGATCCAAATAAAATAGAATTCCCGTGGGGGAGAAATAGGACTGTCATATCGCATCAAGTTGCTGAAGACCTTCATCGGTTCATAAATACCGGAATCGACAAAGTCTTTGAATATCAGAACAAGGTTGGGAAGTACTACGAAATTGTTCTCAATTCTAACTATGACTTTGCGTCATCAGGTGTTGCCGCGTTGGCAAAATCGCCTTATCAAGGCTTTAATCGAGTCATCGCAGTCAACGGCATTAAACAGAGTTGGCACATCTATGGTGAGGATAACAAGGTCATAGAGAATAATTTTGCACTCGGGAGACTGCACAACAAAATTGAACTCCTGTGAACAAACAGTATCAGTGAGGGCAGATTTATCGCCACTACATGTTCACAATTGTATTCGTCAATTGTCTTCAAAGCCTCGAAGGAGTTCTGCTCTACCTAAGGGTTTTTCATTAACTTTCGTGAAAGCATAGAGCAAAACACTTGGAAGGTGACTTTGCAAATTTGTGGAGTGCTGTGGTTAACCATAATAAGTATTTTACTTAACACAACTTAAATGAAAAACGTTATTTATTGTTTCGGCCTCCTTGTGATGTTATCAACTCAACTTCACGCACAAACTGGATTAGTCGGCTCCTATCCATTCAATGGAAATGCCATCGACATTTCTGGAAATGGAAACAATGGCATTGTGAATGGCGCGACATTGACAGCAGACCGTTTTGGAAATCCCAACGCAGCATATTTATTCAACGGAGTAAGTAATTACATTGATTTGGGAAATGGTTTCAGTTACGGCTCTCACTCCTTTTCATGCTGGGCGAGAAAGGATTCTATTTCTGCAAGCAACACACTTGTTTCTAAAGTCAATAATGGCCCATATGACGTTCAAAATAGTGAGTACGGTGTCAACGGTTTCACTATTGGAACCTCTACGATATGGAGTAGTGTTAACAGTGTCACGCCTATAGTCGATCACTCTCAATGGAACTGCTACGTTGTTACTTACGATGCGATTACACAGATTGGCAAAATTTATGTCAATGGGGTCGTTGATAGTTCTAATCTTGGCAGCTATTCAGATGTTGCTAACACTCCAATTTTTATTGGGGCGCGACCATATTGGAATGGCAATGGTGGGCCTGCTTTTTTCTTTGCGGGTGCTATTGACGAAGTAAACATTTACAATCGGGTGTTGTCGCAGCAAGAAGTTGACTCGCTTTGCCCTAGTTTGACATTAAATGTCTACAACGAAAATACCACTCAACTAAACGTTTCGCCCAATCCATTTTCTGAGCAGACGTTAATCAAATCAGATCTGGGTTTTGAGAACGCAACATTATTTATTGCAAATTCGTTAGGCCAGAAATTAATTGTTGTGAGTGATATTTCTGGCTCGACAATAGCCATGCAGCGCGCAGGTTTGCCGAGTGGAATTTATTTTTTGCAGATTGTTCAAAATGGAATACTGGTAGCAAATGAGAAGCTCATTATTGTAGATTGAGATTGTATTAATTATCTTGTTTAGCGAGACATTTTCAAATCATTGGTGCGTGCGAATTATGCACAATGCAAATTCGACAATGAAGTATACAAATGAAAGAAATAGAAATATATCAATCGACCGATAAGACCGTTGAAGTTCAGGTAACGCTTGATAATGATACCGTTTGGCTTAATCGCCACCAACTGGCTCTTCTTTTCGGACGAGACATTAAGACTATTGGAAAGCACATTAATAATGTGTTTGAAGATGGCGAATTAGAGCAAGATTCAACTGTCGCAAAATTTGCGACAGTTCAAACCGAAGGGGGGGCGAATCATTGAAAGGCAAGTAGAACACTACAATCTGGATGTCATCATTTCAGTAGGCTACAGAGTGAAGTCTCTTCACGGTGTTCAATTCCGCCAATGGGCAACCCAACGTCTCAAAGACTATCTCGTGAAGGGTCACGCCATCAACCAAAAGCGACTGGAAGAGCTAGGTCAAATGGTGCAACTGATTGCTCAATCTGGCAAAACAGAAACCCTAGAATTGCAAGAAGCAAAAGGATTACTGGAAATCCTGGGCAACTACACCAAAAGTTTTGTTTTACTCAATCAATACGACAGCCGCAAACTTCTATCCGGTGCGTTATCGCAGCACATTTCTTACGAAATTGAATATGCAGAAGCAAAAAGTGCGGTGGAAGAATTGAGGAAACAGCTTATTGCGAAGAACGAAGCACATCATTATTTGACAATGAAAAAGATGAGAGTTTCAAAAGTTCATTGCAAACTATTGTCCAGACATTCGGTGGTCAGTACCTCTATCCCAGCATTGAAGAACAAGCAGCTCATTTGTTATACTTCGTCATAAAAAATCATTCGTTCACAGATGGCAACAAACGCATTGGCGCTTTTCTATTTGTTTGGTTCCCGGAGAAAAACAAGCATCGTTTTAAGAAATCGGGCGAACTGAAAATCAACGACAATGGATTAACGGCAATCGCGCTCCTTGTGGCACAAAGTAATCCTACAGAGAAAGAAGTCATCACTCAACTTATTGTTGCGTTAATTGCAGACAGTCAGTAATACTGAGTCGTTACTACTTCGTGTTCTATTATTGAATGCCGACCTTTTTTAACAAGAAACCCGGTAACTTTTTCACCATTTCTCCGTCTCATACGCGAACAACCTTACTTACCCCAAAACCGTACCTTTGCCCCGCCTAACGCTCCATGCCAACGCTAATTCAAAAGTTCAATATTAGAAGATTCAATAATTGGGTCACTTTCCAATTACTGAATCTTAAATCTTTGAATAACAGTTTTCTCAGGCGATTAGCAATTTCGCTATCCATTCTCCTCTCTTTCGGCGTACAACTAAACGCCGGAGTCGTAAAAGGCACCGTCCGCGATACTCTCGGTCAACCAATACCGTACGTGGTGGTGATGTTGAAAAACACATCGTACGGCGTGAATACAAATCTTGATGGTTCCTATTTTCTTGAATTGAAGCCCGGATCTCATACGTTAGTTTTTTCGCAACTTGGATTAGAGACGCAGGAAATTGCCATTGAAGTTCCATCTGGCAAATCGCTGGTGCAGAATGTAACCATGAAGCATGCTTCCAAAATGTTGGCGGGTGTAGAAATTGTTGCGAAGGGTGATCGCGACAAGGGCAAAGAAATCATGAAAAAAGTAATTGCGCGACGCGATAATTATTGGGACAAAGTTGACAATTACTCGTGCAAGACCTATCAGAAATCGTGTTTGGAAAAAGTGAAAATTCCGCGTCCGGGAGGTGATTCTCTTTACGCACCTGATACAGCAACGAAGAAGCCGGAAAAAATTGACACGACAACTCGACGCGGAAAGAAAAAAATGGCGCAACGTCAGGCGCAAGAAAAAATGCAAGGCGATCTCCAGAAAGTTTTTGCGAATAAGCCAATCAATCTCATTGAATCTGTCTCTGAAACGTTTTTTGATTCTCCCAATAAATACAAGGAGAATGTTCTCGCTTATCACGACTACGCACCACGCAAACGTTATGAAGGCGGAGAGATTTCCGGGAGTGTAGAATACGGTGAACATGAAATCGCTCCTGTTCAGTGGGAAGATGAGAATCCGTACATGTTGATGAACGATGCGCAAACCATCGACTTCAACTTTTACAAGAACTACATTGATGTACCCGCGCTTTGCACTCGCCCTATTCTTTCTCCTGCTGCTGCAACTGCGTTTCTGAATTACCGCTTCGAGTTCTTGACCACATTCGAAGAGAATGGAAAAAAATATCACAAGATCGCGGTGCTTCCGCTTTTCAAAGAAGATGCATTGTTCAGCGGAGTAATTTTCATTGAAGACAGCACATGGGCAATCAAGTCTGTGAATCTTCAGATTAATACAGGAGTTCTGCTCTTCTGCAAAGAGTTTTATGTGATTCAGGATTATTCAGAAGTTGAACCGGGAATTTTTCTTCCCACGCGGCGCGAATTTTTCTACACGATCCGAGATGGGCGTTTCAATTTCATTGGGAATACACGCGTCGATCACTCGAATTACAAAGTGAATATTGAATTGCCGAAAAAATTATTCAATGATGAAATTCGTCACTTCGATGATGCAGCATATGATCGGGATAGTATGTATTGGGTTGAGAATAGAGCGATTGAACTAAAAGACAAAGAGATTGCATACATACATTCTGTTGATAGTTTAATGGCCTGGTATGAAAGTGAAATTTATCTGAATCGCGCCGATTCAGCATATAATCATTTAACAGTCTGGAGCTTTCTTCTGAATGGTGTTGGACATCGAAATCGCTTTACCGGAAACGACTGGTACATTGATCCGTTGATTGCGCAGATTCAGCCGCTTGGTGTTGGAGGTTATCGTCATCGTCTTGGAGGTGCATACGGTCACGATTTCAAGAACGGCATGAAACTCGAAACCGATGGACAAATCGACTACGGTTTCAAGAATAAAGATGTTCGGGGAAAAGTTGGAGTTGGACTAACCTATTTCCCATTGAAATTTGTCCGAACATTTGTACGCTTCGGTGATTTCTACGACATGGTAAATTCGTATGCGTCGCTTGAATCTGTTTTCAGTCGAAGCAATTATGTACGTTGTCGCGAGTTCAGTATTGCACAACGCATGGAAATTACCAATGGACTTTTTGGCGAATTGACTTTTGAATACAGCGATCAGTTTCCGATCACCGGAATGTCGCTTGAGGTGTGGTCACAACAATTGTTTGATACACTCAACACTCCGGTTGATTTTGATCGCTATGTAAAAACGGAATTCCGTCTTGAATTGAAATACCGTTTCAAGCAGAAATACATTATCAAAAAACACCGCAAGATTATTGTTGGATCAAAATATCCTGAGATCCGCGCGTACTATCGCAAAGGAGTAAAAGGTTTGTTAGGCAGCGAAGTCGATTTCGATTATTTTGAAATTGGCTCAACCGACGAAATGAAACTAGGACGTTTTGGAACAAGCAGTTGGAATGTACTCTATGGAGTATTTCTAAACAAAGCGGATTTACGGTTGCTCGAACATAAATATTTCCGTGGATCAGACTCGTTCATCTTCTCTGATCCGATGCGCTCGTTTCAATTACTCGGTCCAACTGTTGAAACTGCAAACAGTTTTTTCCGATTGAATTACATTCACCATTTCGAGGGAGCGTTCGGAACAAAAATTCCTTTGTTCAATAAACTGAAAATTACGGCGGCAGCCGGAGGAGGAATTCTCATGATTCCTGATGCGAATTTTAATCACGCTGAACTTTTCTTCGGATTCGAGCGGATCATTCGAATCAAACAACAACTTTTTCGCGTTGGAATTTTTGCTGCTACTGCGGATAATAGTCTCGAGAGTGCCAAGTTTACGTGGAAGATTGGAATTGGATTCTACAATACGTTTACGAAAAAGTGGAGTTACTAATGAGTTAATATGCTAATGTGACAATGTGCTAATAGTTTAGAGTTAAGCACGGCGCTCCATTATCACATTAACAAATTATCACATGAGCACATTATCCTGAGTACCTTCGCTAAATGAATTCATCCCTTGAGGCTAAAGCAATCTACAAAACAAGCCTCATCTCCACCTTCCACGACTTTCTCGAAGAAATTGGAATTGTACTTCGAAAAGGAGTTGTTCTCCCCGGCTCATTTCTTCCTGGAGTAACGATTGTTGCCGGGGAAATTGTTTACGACGAATCTACATTACTTTATCCAGGAGACATTTTACACGAAGCCGGTCACATTGCAGTTTCGGATGCAGCGGGACGAGCAGCGTTATTCGGAAATGTTGCGGAAGTAAACTCAGGAAAATCGGGAGAAGAAATGGCCGTCCTCTTGTGGACATGGGCTGCAATTCAAAAAATTGGAATTCCCGCCGAAGTTGTTTTTCATGAACAAGGCTATAAAGATGAAAGTGAATGGCTCATCGATAATTTCAAAGAAGGAAATTTCGTTGGATTACATTTACTGGTGTGGATGGGAATGACTAAACAATCCGGAACAACCGGTGGTTTTCCGCTGATGACAAACTGGTTGAGGGCGTAACATCTTTCGCCATCAACTTCTTAATAACTCAAACTGGGATTTCAAACACCCGGCGCCCAATCTTGCATGTTACTCCTAAGAGGTGAGTTCGTACCGCTTTACTTTCACAATGGCAAACACATCAGACTAAAAACCTATTCGAAAATCAAATGTTACACAAAGCGGAAAATTGAACAAGCCCTGAGGAATCCTGGGATTCGGGAGAGCTTAAAGCCGAGACAATAATGTCATGTGTTGCATTATTATTCATTAAGCTCATACACCTGAATCCCTCGATTTGTCAAGGTTATATTCTAGTCACTTTGTTTTTGAATTTTCTGCGCGCATCCCCAGCTAAAAAACCAATGTGCAATCATTAGTCTGACGGTTCGAACAAGTAAAATCTGTGATGCGAAAAGATCATCAGTTTGTACATTACATATTTTGAGACACTAATACTTTTTGCACCCTGTGAACAATAATAAATATCTCAACGCGTTTTATCCCGGCTTTAAACACATTTCACTGAATACACCTTTACGTTACCAAAACGATAAGCAAATGTTTCGCACATCACTTGCCCCTAATTGTATGGTCAACTTTGGCGTACTCACCACCTTGACCGTCGCGCTCACCTTTTCATCTTGTAAAAAAGACGAAGACCCGATCATTCCTCCAACTCCTCCACCATCAACAGCCTATCAATTCCCAATAACTAATGGCTCGTATTGGATTTACCAACAGGAACAAACAGACTCTGACGGAGTAGTCACACAATCAGGTGCGATTGATAGCACTTATGTAGAAGGAGATACTACTATTGGTGTAAATACTTACAAAAAAATTCGCACCGTTACGGGCCCAGGGAATCAATACTTCTTTTTTCAAGCTTTAATATTGGTGCGAGATTCTGCAGGATATATTGTTGGTACAAGCGGTGATTTTATCGAACACACAAATTTCCAAGACACACTAAAGTATAACGATTATTCCGGCCTGCTTGATGCCTGGTATTTCATGCGGCATGAGGACTCGAGCGTGACTGTTCCTGCAGGCACATTTCTGACTATAGATTATGAGGGACACATGTATGCAACGGATCCAAACTATCCTTGGCCTGTTCCGCGATACACTCACGTGATTTTTGCAGATGGAATTGGCAAAATTACTGAAGTCCTTTACTATCTATCACAACCGGGATACGTTCAGAAAAGACTGATTCGTTATCAAATCAATTAATGAGGCTGTAATTTGATGGATTAGGGTATATCGAAGTACAAATTCATATATCCTAATCCTTCCAATTTCCGTAACTTTGCAGTCCCACGACGGATAATAGTTGAACTCAGATTTTAGCGAATGCTTCAATCGAGTTGGAAGAAAAATGGTCGCGGGAACTGTTATGAGCGAAGCCATCAAGCACGAGTGCGGGATTGCACTTATTCGACTACTCAAACCTCTCCAATATTATATCGATAAATACGGCACGCCCATGTACGGGCTGAACAAACTGTATTTGCTCATGGAGAAACAGCACAACCGCGGACAAGACGGTGCCGGAGTAGCAACAATCAAGTTTGATGTTCCTCCGGGAACGCGATACATCAGCAGATATCGTTCAACTTCACCTACAGCAATCAAAGAAATTTTCGGGAAAATCAACGACAAGTTTACATCTGTTCACAACAAACATCCGGAAAGATTGCAGGATGCCGACTGGATGAAAAAACATGTGGCGTTCACAGGAGAATTGCTGCTCGGGCATTTACGTTATGGCACATACGGCGGAAACAGCATTGAAAATTGTCACCCGTTTCTTCGTCAGAATAATTGGATTACACGAAATCTTGTTGTCGCAGGAAATTTTAATCTTACGAATGTCGATGAACTTTTTCATCATCTCGTTGAACTTGGCCAGCATCCAAAAGAAAAGGCAGACACGGTTACTGTGATGGAAAAAATCGGGCATTTCCTCGATCGTGATGTAGAAAATATTTTTCATCGCTACAAAGATCTTGGTCACTCGAACGAGGAAATTACACACCTCATTGCAAAAGATCTCGATATTCAGAAAATATTGAAAGACGCTTCGAAAAAATGGGATGGCGGCTACTCAATGGCAGGAATGCTCGGACATGGCGACGCGTTTGTTCTTCGCGATCCGAACGGAATCCGTCCTGCACACTGGTATAGCAATGATGAAGTTGTTGTTGTAACCTCGGAACGTCCGCAGATAATGACTGCGTTCAATGTTCAGGCAGAGGAAATCAAAGAAGTCACTCCGGGACATGCGCTGATCATTCGCAAGAATGGAGAAATTTTCGAGAAACAGGTTCGAACACCGAAGCCAAAAAAATCGTGTTCCTTCGAGCGGATTTATTTTTCACGTGGGAACGATATCGACATTTATCAGGAACGTAAAAATCTTGGTCGCCAGCTAACGCCTTCTGTTTTGAAAGCTATTGACTACGACATGAAGAACTCAGTCTTCTCTTTTATTCCGAATACAGCAGAAGTTGCGTTCTATGGTTTGGTTGAAGGTTTGCATCACTACCTCAACACGATCAAGCGTCATAAGATTCTTACAATGGAAAATGTTGCAGATCCTGAATTGTCGGAGATTCTGAACATGCAGCCACGAGTTGAGAAAATTGCGTTGAAAGATGCAAAGCTTCGTACATTCATTACAAATGACAACAAACGCGATGACATGGTTGCGCACGTGTATGACACTACGTATGGTGTTGTAAAGCCGGGAGACAACCTCGTTGTTCTCGACGATTCCATTGTTCGAGGCACAACTTTGAAACAAAGCATCATCAAAATTCTTGATCGTCTTTCACCAAAAAAAATTGTCATTGTTTCTTCAGCTCCACAAATCCGTTATCCTGATTGTTACGGAATCGATATGGCGCGCATGGGGGATTTCATTGCATTCCAGGCCGCTATTGAATTGATCCGGGAGAATAATATGGAAGACTTGCTCGATGAAGTATACAACAAAGCCAAAGAGCAGGAAGGATTATCAGCAGACAAAATTGTGAATGCCGTAAAAGAAATTTATCAGCCATTTTCGGCAGACGATATTTCAAAAAAGATTTCGCAATTGCTCACTCCTGCAGGAACAAATGCCGAAGTGGAAATCCTATATCAATCAATCGAAGGTTTGCACAATGCAGTTCCGGGT
>CAZBYM010000124.1:0-9591 GCA_964495745.1 uncultured Chryseobacterium sp.
TGGTATTGTGAAGGAAGCGGATAGTATTGCGAAATTTCTTGGGCTCTACGCTGTGAACGAGAGGAATCCTGCGCCTGAAATTGTTGCAAAAGCGTACTTGCAGCATTTTGAAAAATTTGATCACACTCTTTCGCATCTGGACTCAGCAAAAAAATATCTTCCTTCGTCAACTTCTGTGGAGATCAGAAAAAATTTCAGCGATCTGATTCATTACAATTTTCTGAGGGGCGATTACAATTCACTCATGAGTATTGTAGGTGTTTCTTCTGGAAAATGGATTCTTGATACTTTGCTCACACATCAATCGTTCGATAACGCAGATGCATGGACAGCGTATCGTATTGGAGAAGCTTACTTTAATTCCGGTGATGCAATTACTGGAGAAGTGTTCTACAATAAAGCGGTCGACCTCGCTCCTTTTCATCCTGATTTCAGATCAAAGTATGCGCTCTCACTTGCAACTCAACAAAAGAACAATGAAGCCAAGACTCAATATCAGGAAGTATTGAAGCAAAATCCTTTTTTCGTAACTGCACTAACGAATCTTGGTTACTTGTGGCTGAGGAGCAATGACGATACGCAGGCGGAGAAAATGTATACAGATGCTCTGAAAATTGACCCGGATGATCAAAAAGCACTGATGAATACAGCTGGACTGTTTATTTTTAGGAAAAATTACGCAGAAGCGTTGAAGTATGTAAATGAAGTGCTCGTGAGAAATCCCGGGGATACACAGGCGATTCAATTACGAGCTCAGTTGCAGGGACTCATACGCGTAAATAAATGAAGTCATGAAGGATTTAGGATTTACCACTTAGGCACTTAGGTCACTTAGACTTCACATAAGTTTTTCTAAGTGAAACCTAGGTGTACTAAGTGTCTAAGTGGTAAAGAGAACAATGAAAAACTTTAAAAAAATAGCAAAAATTACTTTTCTAATTCTGCTGATTCCCGCAGCTTTTGGGGGATGGTGGTTCTGGAAAATTTATTTCAAACCTGGAACTCATCCTGGAGAAGAGAAGGGGATTTTTTATGTTCATACCGGAACTACATATGATCAGCTTGTTGACGATCTTGAATCAAAAAAAATAATTGACAGCCGGAAAGATTTTGAATGGACGGCTAAGCTGAAGAAATTAAAAAATCCCAAAGCTGGACGTTATCGCATTCGTGAGGGAATGACGTATCGCGAATTGATCAACATGTTCACTGCCGGTTTGCAAGAGCCGATTATGATTACGTTTAATACGGTGCGTACAAAGCAAGATCTCGCGCGGCAAGTAGGGCGATATCTTGAAGCAGATTCTCTGGAAATAGTCACTCTGCTTGAGGATGAATCGTTTTGTGCGAAGTATGGATTCTCGAGCGAAACATTTCTTGCAATGTTCATTCCGGATTCTTATGAATTTTACTGGAACACCAGTGCAGACGGATTTTTTGTACGTATGGCGAATGAGTACAAAACTTTCTGGACCGATGAACGCAAGAAGAAAGCTGCTGCCATTGGATTGACACAAAGTGAAGTTTCTATTCTTGCTTCGATTGTGGAGTCTGAACAACGTGGAGATGTCGCGGAGAGAAAAATCGTTGCGGGCTTGTACATTAATCGGCTGAACAAACGAATGAAGCTCGAATCAGATCCCACTGTGATTTATGCGATTGGTGATTTTACGATCAATCGTGTTTTGTCGGACGACTTGAAGTTTGAGTCGCCATACAACACGTACTTAAATTCCGGATTGCCTCCTGGGCCAATTCTCTTGCCCGAGAAAGCAAGTTTGGACGCAGTTTTGAATCACGACAAGAACGATTACATTTTCATGTGCGCAGAGTACGGAACGGGTAAGCACAAGTTCACTTCAGATTACAACCAGCATTTGAAGAATGCGCGGGAGTTTAGAGCGGCGTTGGATAAGGCGGGTATTAAAAAATAGTTCACGGTTTTCAGTTCACCGTTCACCGTTCACCGGTCACCGTTCACCGTTCACCGGTCACCGTTCACTGGTCCCGGTTCACAGTTCATAGTTTACGGTTCAAAGTGCGAGAGTATCAAGTATTCGGTCATTGAGTGATAAATGGCTGCGGCAGCTTATTTGTTAAGCCACTGTGTGGAATTCATTCTTTCATGAAGTACACGAATGATTTCAAGTACGTTCGTTTCCCGATTTATTCTATAGAAAATCAAGTGAGACTTAATCTGAGAATATCGATTGCCGGGTCCAACAGATTCAGCTTCTTTTCCGGAGTCCGGGAATTTTGCAAGTCGATCGAACTCATCAAAAATCAAGTCGTAATATCTACTTGCTTGTTCCATCGACCACTGCTCTTTCGTGTAAAGCCAGATTGAATCAATGTCAGATAATGCAAGCTTGCTTATTTTAATCTTCATATTATCACTTGCCGTGTTTCTTTTGAAGCTCTTTTAGGTGCTTGTGGCGATCAAAATTTTCTACGAACCCGGATTTTTCGCCTTTCTTAAGTTCCTTAATCAATGCTTTTCGTTGCTCTTCTTGTCTTTCAAAAAGGCGCAAGGCCGTTCTTACTACTTCACTTGCAGAAGCATAACGCCCCGATGCAACCTGCTTCCCAATGAATTTTTCAAAATATTCTCCAAGCAATATGGACGTGTTCTTAGCCATGATGTATAGTTCTTACAACAAATATACCAATTGTTGGTATAATTCTAATGCGCAATCCGTAACCTCTCGAAAGGATTGAGGAATAATATGGTGCTGGTATCAACAGATTTAAGCCATATTTGGAATCACTTTGTTTGGGTCAGGAAAAATTGAGAATCCGTGTTTTTGTCCAATTTTTTCTAATACTATTAAGGCAATACTGGAGCCGGGTACTGCTTGTAAGCCAATAATAGCTAAGACTTTTCCAAAATCAACAGATTGTTCTTTGAGAAAAGTTATCTGCTCTTTGCTTACGTTTTGTTCTTCGAGAAGGCGAAGCAAAATTTCAGCTGCAACGTGCGTATCCTCGATCTCTAATTTTGTATCTGTTTTTAAGGTTTCAAAATGTGCGCGCAATTTCCCGACTTCTTCTTTTATTTTTTCTGTGCTCATTTTTCTTTTGTTTTCAGATTAGTATACTTGTTAAATAAATTCAGTCCACATAATAAAATTAGTGTTGTGATGCGGGCGTTGTGCTCGGGAGTTGGGATCAAGTGTTAATACTTTTGGAATTAACTAGTTTATTTGCACTACAAACACTCCTCAATCATCGCAATTCGGGAGTATCAGCTCTAAATTTCGACAAGTAGATCAACATCTAATTTAACCTTTTCGCAAATTCAATTCCTTTGCCTTCGCAATAACTACTTCGCAGCAAATCAACCACTTAACCTTCGCCCAAAATCGGTAAATTTGCATCCTATTTATACCCTATGTATCAAATCAAATTTGGCACCGATGGCTGGAGAGCTATCATCGCAAAAGAATTCACTGTCGAGAATGTTGCTCGCGTAACTGAAGGAACCGCAGCCTGGCTACTTCGTAGTGGCAGTAGCAGTGGCAGTCCGTCGGTTGTTATTGGACATGACTGCCGTTTTGCGGGCGAACTTTTTGCTGAAACAACAGCGAAAGTATTTTGTCACGCAGGAATCAAAGTGTATATCGCAAAAGATTTTGTAAGCACTCCAATGATTTCTTTGGGTGCGCGCAATTACAAAACAGATTTAGGAATTATTGTAACGGCAAGTCATAATCCGCCTTCATACAATGGATATAAATTGAAAGCTGGTTATGGCGGACCATTAGCACCTGAATTGATTGCGGAAATTGAACCGTTGATTCCGGAAGTGAGCACAACTCCGCTCGACGAATTGAAGCTCGAAGATTTTGAAAAAAATGGTTTGTTACAATGGATTAATCTCGAAGATGAATATGTTGCGCACGTAGAAAAGAATTTCGATCTCGATGCGATTCGTAAGTCAGGATTGAATCTTGCGTATGATGCCATGTATGGAGCCGGACAAAATGTAGTACGCCGTTTATTTCCCGATGCAACACTTTTGCATTGTGAGAATAATCCTTCATTCGATGGACAAGCACCGGAACCAATTTTCAAAAACCTCCTGGAAATTTCTGAGTTGATAAAAATTTCAGGAGATATCGATTGCGGCTTAGCCACTGATGGTGATGCAGATCGAATTGGTTTGTTTGATGAAGACGGAAATTTTGTGGATTCTCATCACATCATTCTTTTGCTGATTCACTACATGGTGAAGTACAAAAAGATGAAGGGAAAAGTTTGTACCGCATTTAGCACAACAGTTAAGATCAAAACTATGTGCAAACATTACGGATTGGAATTGGAGACGGTGAAAATCGGATTCAAATACATCTGTGGAATCATGGTGAAGGAAGATGTGCTTGTTGGTGGAGAAGAATCGGGTGGAATTGCAATCAAAGGTCATATTCCTGAGCGCGATGGAATCTGGATGGGACTTGTGATCTGGGAATTTATGGCCAAGAGCGGAAAGTCGCTGAAAGATCTGATTGCAGAAGTGTATGAAATAACCGGACCTTTCTCTTTCGAGCGGATTGATTTGCATCTTGACGAAGCAGTGAAGAATCGTGTGGTGAGTGATGTGAAGTCAGGAAAATTCAAGTCGTTCGGAAAATACAATGTGCAACGCATGGAAGATTTGGACGGATGGAAATTTTTCATTGACGATGAAACGTGGGTGATGATTCGTGCAAGCGGAACAGAACCTGTGTTGAGAACGTATGCGGAGGCGTCGAGCAGGGAAGAGGCGTTCGCGATATTGGAAGCGACGAGGAAGACGTTGTTAGGTTAATAGGAACGCGGACCCTTCGGCAAGCTCAGGGCGCGGATGAAACGGATTTTCGCAGATTTCATTCGTCACCCAAATCCTTGGCGTACTTGGCGGTTAATTATTGAATAGTACGCGGAACACGCGGATGACGCGGATTTACACAGATTGTTTGTTGATGAAACTGGCGCTTGCTTTTATTATTTCAGTGTTCGCTTGTAGTTCTCTCGGAGCACGTGATTATCTTGAGGTGCATCGATTGGGGATTAGCAAAAATCTCATTGAGCCGGAATTGATTTCTGGATTACCAATTGAAAAATTTTCGAAAGCAGAACTTGGGATTTATATTCCAGAAGAGATTACACTATCGATTGATGAATTTCTTAAGACTGGCAAAGGAATTAATCCATTTGATCCGGATCAAGTTGATGTGTCGGTATTTTTCGAACACGAGTTAGGAGCATGTGTAGCGAACGCTTTTTATTATGAAGCGTATTCTCGCGAGCCATCAACGATAAAGGCTGTTTTTGATTATTGCCCGGATGCGAAGTGGAATAAAAATAAAACTCCATTTAATTGGCGTGTGCGATTTGCTCCTCCTTATGCTGGTAATTGGACTGCAAGTGTTCATATCAAAGCTCCTTCCGTTCCTGGAATTTATTTTAGTTCCCTTCCGCTGAAATTTGAAGTAATGCATGGAAATGAGGCAGGCTTTCTGGAAACTGGAAGCGACAAACGTCATTTCCGTTTGAATGGAAATAAGAAATCATTTTTCTGCCTCGGACAAGATATTGCTTGGCCCGATGGATCTCGATTTCGCGGAAGTGTGAATGCTGCAAAGCCTTACTTGGTAGCGGGAGGATACATGGATATTCAAGATTGGATAGAGAATCTTTCTCAAAGCGGAGGAAACATGGTTCGCGTTGTGAATGTTCCTTGGTCGTATGAAATTGAATGGGATACTTTGGGAAAGTACAACATGGCACGAGCTTGGGAATTGGACACATTGTTTTCTACTTGCGAGTTGAATGATGTCAAGATGATGTTTTGCATGGAGCATGGAACCTACACTGTGCTTCCAGGAGAACAACATTTGGATTGGAACAAGCATCCGTATCACCGCACGCTGAAGAATGTTGAAATGCCGGAAGATTTTCTTGTCGACAGTACGGCTCGCTCTTGGTATAGAAAGAAGCTTCGCTATTTTCTTGCACGTTGGGGATATTCACAAAGTCTAGGTGTGTTTCAGTTGATCAGTGAAATGGAACATTGGACTTTGCGAGGAAAAAATACAAATCTCAAAGACAATAAAGGAGCGCAGAAAAAATTTCTGAATTGGCACAATGAAATGCTTGCATTTGCGAAAGAGCAAGTTGCGTATCGACCGCTTCTCACTTCAACTTCATACGGAGCAGCACCACGAGATCATGCTATTAATGCATTCAGTTCTCCATTTGTGGATGTGGTTTGTCCGCGGCACTGTTATTTCACGCAACGTAACGACAATCTTGATCGTTGGAATGAAGTAAATTCGAAATCAACTTTTGAGAAAGGAATTCACACGTTGTTTCCTGACAAGCCAGCATTTTTTGATGAATTGGGATTCGGAACTTCGGCTGCTGATCCGAATGATATCGATGCTTGCAATGACATTACATATCACAATACAATCTGGGCAACTTCGTTTATGGGAACCGCTGGTTCGGGAATGTATTGGTGGCGTTGGGGAAGTAATGCGTATCGTGAGAATAATTTCCCTGCGCTTGCGGCATTTTTCAAGAATGTAGATTTTGAAGCTGTTCATTACACCAAACCGGGACACTGGGAAGATGCTGCACGATTTTCCAATGTGTCCATCGAAACATTTTATACGATTTCAGACGATAAGAATAAAAGTCGCGTGATTGGTTGGGTGCACAACGCTTCGTATTGGTGGGGCAACATTTCGAACGAGTGTAAAGACAGAAATGGAAAATCAACATTCATGCATTCAAAAACGCGAGATGATAAAACTTTAGACAAGCCTACAGAATTGCCAGCGGGAACAGCGTTCGAAGTGCATGATTTGTCTGCGAAAGCAATTTATTCCATCACTTGGTTCTCAACACGTGAAGCTGGAAAATCGTGGAGCGGGGGAGAAGTGAAAACGAACAGATTTGGCACAGCACGTATTCTGTGGATTGCTGGTGAGGCGGATTATTCGTATAAGCTCGTACGGAAATAATGTTTTATTGCGGGTCATTACGGGTCACTGCGAGGCACGAAGCAGTCCCCGGTAATTGGCTCCGTTACCAACGGGGGATTGCTTCGTGCCTCGCAATGACCCCAATGAGTGCCTTGCAATGACTCCAATGAGTGCCTCATAATGTCCTCTTTGCGTTTTTCTCTGCGCCTTTGCGTCTTTGCGGCAATCACTCCATCAATTCAGCTTCCAACTCAACTCCGGCACCACCATCTGCAATTCATCCAGCAATTCTTTATCGGGTTTCACGCGCACTTTTCGTGAAGGAAGTTCCAGCCGAATATTTTCTACAATATCAAATACAGAAAACTTCAATTGACTTTTTCCGGAGTGCTTTCCGATTACTTCGTGGAGTTTGGTAATTTTTTCGTCTGTCACTGCAGAAAGTGGAATCTGAATGCTGCACGATTTTATTTTGTCGAGAAGCTCAGACATTAATTCCATGCTGGTGACTTTGAATTCCAATTGATCAGGCATTCCGTAACGTGCTTGAACTTTCCCGCGAATCAGGAGGAACCGTGGCTGATCAAGATTGGTCAGGAATTTTCCAAACTCAATAAAATCTTTTCCGAACAAAGCGAATTCGTGAGAGTCGTAATAGTCTTCCAGTGTAAAAACGCCAAATTCCTTCCCGGTCTTGGTCATTTTTTTCTGACCACTCGTAATCATTCCGCCAATGTGCATTTCCATTCCGTTCCACTTCTGAAGATCTTTCAGTTCGGAAAGTTTATGTTTGGAAAAAACATCCATTTCGATTCTGTATGTATCCAACGGATGTCCTGAAATGTAAATTCCAATTACTTCTCTTTCAGCTTTCAGCTCCGGCAATTGTCCCCATTCTTCTACAATCGGAACTTTCGGCTCAGCAACTTGTGTCGCTTCGTCGGCCACATCATCAAACAAACTCATTGAGCCGGCATCATTTGCTCCTTGCGTGGCCTGACCATACTTCAAAATTCGATCAATGAAACTTGGAGTATTATCTCCGTCGTTTGCAAAATACACTGCACGATGCAAATCACCAAACGAATCAAATGCTCCTGCGCAAACTAGATTTTCAAACGTTTTTTTGTTGGCTGAGCGCAAATTAATTCGCCTTACAACATCAAATATATTTGTGAATGGACCATTTGCTTTTCGTTCCTCAATAATCGCTTGCGCGGCACCTTCTCCAACACCTTTGATCGCGCCCATTCCAAAACGAATTGCGCCTTTCGCATTCACAGAAAATTTGATCTCCGATTCGTTGATGTCAGGTCCAAGTACAGGAATTCCAAATCGCTTTGATTCTTCCATGAAGAAAGTAATCTTGTCGATGTTGCCAAGATTGTGAGTCAAAACCGATGACATGAATTCTGCAGGATAATGAGCTTTCAGATACGCCGTGTGATACGCAACGTATGCATAGCACGTCGAGTGCGATTTATTGAAAGCGTATTGTGCAAATGCCTCCCAATCGGTCCAGACTTTCTCGCAAGCTTTCGAATCAAGTCCGTTTTTCGTTACGCCTTCGATGAATTTTCCTTTCATCTTATCCAGCGTCGACTTGTCTTTCTTACCCATTGCTTTGCGTAGGACATCTGCATCACCTTTCGAGAAGCCCGCAAGTTTTTGCGAAAGTTGCATTACCTGCTCTTGATAAACTGTAATGCCGTACGTGTCTTCCAGAAATTCACGCATCTCTGGTAAATCGTACGTAATTGGTTCGCGACCGTGTTTACGTGCGATGAAATTCGGAATGTATTCGATAGGGCCTGGACGATACAACGCGTTCATGGCAATAAGATCTTCAAACTTATCGGGTTTGAGTGCGATCAAATGTTTTTGCATGCCGGGAGATTCAAACTGGAAAGTTCCGTTTGTATCTGCGCGTTGATATAATTCAAATGTTTTTTTGTCATCAAGTGGAATTTCATCAAGATTGATTTTCACGCCATGATTTTCTTCTATCATGATTAACGCATCACGTAAAATGGTGAGCGTTTTCAATCCAAGAAAATCCATTTTGATTACACCGGCATCTTCAATTACTTTCCCGTCGAATTGCGTGATGAGCAAGTTGGTTTCTTTCGATGTGTAAACCGGAATGCTGTCCGTCAAATCTGAAGGAGCGATAATTATTCCGGCAGCGTGAATTCCAGTACCACGAACTGATCCTTCGAGACGAAGCGCTTCTCTGATTACATCCGCCTGAATATCGTTGCCAGCGTAAATCTGACGAAGTTTCTTGACGTTCTCAAGATCATCGCCGCCAAGACCTTCTTTTTCTTTAAGGGATTTTTCTCCGTCGATAGGAGCGAGAACAATGCGATTCAATTCAATTCCCGGTCGATCAGGAACGAGTTTTGCAAGTCCGTTGGCCTGATCGAGTGGCAAATCAAGAACACGCGCAACATCCTTGATCGACATTTTCGCGGCCATTGTTCCGTATGTAACAATCTGCGCTACCTGATTCTTGCCGTATTTGTCAACGACATAATCAATCACTTTTTGTCGTCCTTCATCATCAAAATCCGTATCGATATCGGGCATTGACTTACGATCGGGATTCAGGAAACGCTCGAAG
>CAZBYM010000125.1:0-1945 GCA_964495745.1 uncultured Chryseobacterium sp.
TTGAACGTGCCTTGTTCGTAGAACGTAATTGTTCCGTCGTCAAGATCTTGCAGCAAATCAAGTTTGTATTCGTCACCTTTCTCCGTGAAATACGCAATGGCATCTTTCTTGGAAACTTCTTTGCGAACGAAATTATTTTTTTGCTGCGCGAGTTCCATGATCTTCTTCTCAACTTTCGGAAGATCATCAGGAGAAAGCGTGTGGCCGTTCAGGTCAACGTCGTAATAAAATCCGTTTTCAATTGGCGGACCGATTCCGAATTTCACTCCAGGATAAACTGCTTCGAGTGCTTCTGCCATTAAATGCGCAGACGAATGCCACATGGTATTTTTACCATCGTTGTCGTTCCACGTTAATAATTGCAGGCTTGAATCAGCGAGAATGGGGCGGTTAGCATCCCAGACTTCTCCGTTTACTTTGGCTGAAAGGACATTTCGTGCAAGTCCTTCACTGATTGATAACGCTACTTGAAGCGCAGTGGTGCCCGGTTCATATTGACGAACTGCACCGTCGGGTAAAGTAATATTGATCATTTATTGTTTTAGTGCCTGCATACAACGCAGGGCTGATTGTTATGGGTGCAAATGTACGAATTTCAAGGAATTCAAGTCTCTTCTTTGTTTAGTCAATTACAAACGTTTAATACCGACTAAATGGTGTAACGTATTTTACATTCGCCCAGAAAATTGAAAAATTTAGGATTGAAGGAAGTAATAAATATATTACCTTTATGAAGAGCAATGAATTTTTAAGATTACTGAAAAGCCATGGTTGGTATGTCGTGCGGCAACGAGGAAGTCATATGACGATGCGACATGATTTAAAGACGAATGAAATCATCTTTCCATATCATGGTTCGAGAGAAATGGGAAAAGGAATAGAAATGAAAATCAGAAAACAAGCAGGGCTATGACCAAATTCAAATTTATTGTTGAACGAACCAGAACTGGTTATTCAGCTTACTGTGAAGGCAAGAATTATATTGTTGCTACTACAGGTGGTGATATGAAGGAGTTACGGTATAATATGCTCGAAGCGTTAAATCTTTATTTTGAAGACAAAGGCAAAGTCTATACTCAGGATAATATCAAAGTAATTCTTGATCTTCCACAGTTCTTCGAATTTTATAGAGTCATAAACGCAAAAGCGCTGAGTGAACGGATCGGAATGAACCAAAGTTTACTGGCGCAATACATCAAGGGGATTAAGACGCCATCTGATGCTCAAGTGAACAGAATTCTCGTGGGAATTCGCGATTTGGGAAGAGAGCTTGCTCAAATAGACCTCAAAGTTTAACCTGTTCCCCATTCGGAAAATCCCCAGGCCATGAACGTGATTAAGCTCATTAATGCAACGACAAGATAATTTGCTGCGAACAGAATTATCACGAAAACTTTGAGAGGAATTGCAATAACATCGTTAAGATTGTTCAGATAGTACATGTGAGCTACAATAAGAATTGTAACAATTGCCACGTGAACAAATGTCATAGAGGTCATTGCAATATTGATTGAATATCGCGGAAATAGCATTGGCTCTATGTGAATAATAAGGAAGTCGGCAATGGGAATTGCAATTAAAAGCAACGTAGTTAACAATACGTTTTTGATCAGATTGTGGCGTTCTTGCATTCCTGAGTTTACAATCGAATAACTTAAACTACTTTGTCCCTTCCTTGACTGTAACTAGAAGTTCTGAATCAAAAACATCTCCCGGAGAAATCATCAATTCTTCATAAGGAATTTTCTCTCCGTACCGCTCTGTCATCGTTTTGAGAACCAATGGATGTGTGAGATCATATTCTTTCATTGGTTTTGGGTGACCAACTTCAAGTCCAGTCGATTCGTTGTAAGCTTTCCAGATCAATTCTGAGCAATAAATTAAACTGTCGTTCCAACCGAAGTATAAGTCGTAGTTTTTGCCCATTCGTGAATTGCAAGAAGCA
>CAZBYM010000125.1:1955-9575 GCA_964495745.1 uncultured Chryseobacterium sp.
TCTCTGCATCAGAAACCGATCGCTGGATATGGAACTAGCGCGAAAACAGAAACAAAAATTAGTGTCGCCTACGTCTTTTTCATTTTATTTCACCCCAGTCAGTTACTTTTTCTTTCGTGTAAATCCAATCTTTGAACAATGTTTTCTTCACGGGTTGAACAGCCTCGTACACATACCATTTTCCATTGTCGTTGAACAATAAACCACAGTGCGTGTATTTGGAATGCGTAGCATATTGAATGGCCAGGCTTTGTCCGCTTTGTGAAGTCTGGAAGATCATGTCGCCGTCGTGAAATTCAGAGTGAGTATCGCCCTTGAATTTTCCGATACTTCCGCTTCCAAAAGCATTCACAACGAAAGGTGCAAGTGCTATAGAGAATAGTGGCGCTAGAAAGAGAAACCAGTTAATACGAAAGGCTTTTTTCATTGAACTAAAATTACGCAGATTCGTTGGTTTATTTTGTTAATGGAAGTTAAGGATCTGTTTTTCGTTTGCAAACTTTGTCACCTCGGCTCCGCTCGGTCTGACAAAACTGTCTCACCACAACAATATTTTCGAGACGCATTGTCAGACCGAGCGGAGCCGAGGTGACGAATCGGTTTCGCTAGAGTCTAAGTTGTCACGATTTCTGAATTATTCCAGAAAATCATTCTACTTTTAGATCATGCGTTGGATTGTAATCATTCTCTTGCTCGGATTTATACAATTGTCATGTTCAGATGAACCAACCTCTTCTGAGCTTAAGAAATTTGAACTCGTAAAGTCATTGGAACTCCCGGAGCTCGAAGCGGGAATGTCTCTTGATTCAACACTCGAGTCAATTCGAATTTTTGCAATGAAGGATTCTTTGGGCAATGTTGATTCAATTAGTGTTGAGCAAAAATTTTCCAACGACAGTTTGCGTACAACAGTCAATATTTTTGCTGATAAGGATATCCTTGCCGGAAATGTTGATTCTATTATTGATGTTCTTTGTCCAAAGAAAAATATTCGACTTGTTGGATTAATTCGAGGTGAACATGCAACAATTCCATTTCATTGTCTAAAACGTTTTCCGGCTCGTGCCGATTCTGCCGGTCTTCTTGAATCACTTTTTCATGCTGTTGTTTTGGATACGGGCAGTATGAGTATTCAGGATAAACTCGTCTCCAAATCTGCGCTGGAAGAGCATTTCAAATTGTTCTACGGCGACGCATTTGCTCCACATGATTCAACACGATTTCCAAAACGTTTACCCCAACTCCAGAATATTGGCAGATTCGAAAATGAAGCGATGGTTTGGGACAAAGCAAATATCAAGTCGGGACCGGATTCTGCTGTAATGTTGTCGGCATACAATACATTCGTGAACAAGCTGGAAATATTTCAGAAAGTCGGGCCATTTTACACAATGAATCTTGCTGTGATCGATGTGAATCCAAGTGAGAATTGCTCTTGGGGAAGTTTGATAAACGTATTTTCAGTGCATTATCTGATTCAGAAAAGTCTCAAAGAAAGTGCGATCAAATATCTCGCGGAAAAACAGGCGAATGAAGGGCAAGGAGGAGCAGCGTATGAATTTTCGGAAGAAGATCTGTTGTTGTTATATCCTGACCGATTGCGATGGAATGGTAGAATGTCAGGGACAACTGAAAATCTGAATGACCCATTTCATCTCAGTGCTTACATTATTTCAGAGACTGATCCTCTGGCGCCACGTCAGGTAATAAGTTTTCCGAACAATTAGCTTTGGTCTTGAGCATTCTTTCGCATATAGCATTGATTTGTCCGCCTGCCGCGGGCTTACACGGCGAATGGCGAAACGGTGACATAATATGTATACGAAGCCCACGCGCACACGGAGAGATCGCAAATGCGATCCGCCGGATCTCGTGGGAAGCATTTATCAAGTGCTGCTCGCCATGACTCCGCTCGCCGTGTATAACGCCGTAGGCAAGTTGCAGGAATATTGAACATACTACAAGAAAAAGCTTGGCCAGAGGACATTCAAATATTATTGAATACGCTGTAGGCTTTCTTGTCCAGACATTTTAGAAAGCCCTAGCTAAAGTGAACAGCCATCAACGCATAGAATGCTGCAGTTTCAGTGCGCAACCGTGTTTCTCCTAAACTCACAGGGGAATATCCTTGTTCTATTGCCAACTTGATTTCCTCAGGAGAAAAATCTCCTTCCGGGCCAATTAGCACAAGGTATTTTGGAATGGACTTTTGTTTGGGGCCAGTTGTCAGACTGAGCGGAGCCGAAGTGACATGAGCGGAAATAGATTTTTTCAAGCCTTCCAAACAGTGAGCAATCACACAAATATCAGCTGGAGTTTCATTCACGAACTCTGTGAATGATTTCATTTCATGCAGAATAGGAATTCGACTCTGCTGCGATTGTTTCATCGCTGAAACTGCAACTTTCTCCATGCGTTCCATTTTTACAACTGTGCGTTCGGAATGTTCGCATTGTAAAAATGAAATTTCATCAATTCCGATTTCAATTGCTTTTTCAACGAACCACTCGATTCGTTCTATACTTTTCGTTGGCGCGATTGCAATGTGTAAGTGAAAGGCGCGAGGAGAAGCTTCTTCTTTTCTCGAAATAATTTTTAGCTCGCAGCGCTTGGGATGATCTTTCGTTACTTCAGCAATAACGCGCTGACCTTTTCCATCAACCACTTCAACTTGCTCTCCAATTGTCATGCGCAAAACACGAATCGCGTGTTTGGATTCGTCTTCGTCGAGGTAAATGAATTCTGCGGAGAGATCGGGTTGGTAGAAGAAATGCATTGTGCAAAGATAGCAAGTCTTGCTTCGATACTGATTAATCAAATCAAAGCGTCATCGGAGCTGATTGTCAGACTGAGCGGAGCCGAAGTGGACAATAGAAATCTCAATACAAATCCGCCTCATCAACCAAATCTTCCACATCCTTGTACTGCACTTTTTCCATCTCCTTTTTCTTCTTCATTTCAGGAGTGATGTCGCCATTGCCAGGATTGTTATTGTTGTCGCCCGGATCCATTGTATTGTTGAGGTCAAAAACGTCGTACATCAAATAATTTCCTGCTGAGCGTTTAGCTTTACCAAATCTGATTGTGATTCCTGCTTGTAAAAAAATCGTAGGATCTGGGCGAGCTTTGTAAAACGGACCGAGAGATGCTTGATCGTTAGGACGATTGTGCGAATAGGAATAGAGCCACATGTAATTCCGTACAGCCAATCCTCCTGATAGAAAGAAATTGAAATTCGGTCCCGGTCGAAAATCGAATCGGATTCCATTGGCAACACCGAAGTGTCCAAACTGAATCACGCTATCGCTTCCCAGATACAAACTGTCTTCGTTGCTCAGGTTGTACAAACCGCCATATGCCCGACTGTAAATATTGATTGTAAATTTCGGAGAAGGTTGTATGGTAAGCGATGTGTGTCGTGGAAATTGAAACTGAAAATAACATTTGCTGTCAAGTTTGCCTATGCGAATTCCAACCATTGGCATATAGAATTTATTGCCAAGTAGAAAATTTTTCGTCACGCCAACACGAAAACTGAATTTCGGACTAACCATGTAATTGAAAACTACAGTGGCCCCTAATCGCAATCTTGATGTAGCTTGTTCATTATACTTATCTCCTGTTGCAAACGGACTGACATCTGCGAACATGATAAATTTCGAATTGAAAGTCCAGATTGTCCTTATACCAACTCCGAACTTATACAATTTATGTTGTTTCTCCAGTCCGGAGAATTCCGGGCGATCAGTTAACGCGTTCAATGTAAAAAGCAGATGAAATGTATTCACGTTCGTGCTATCTGCTCCAACAAATCTTGTGCGCGTATACAATGGTGTGTAGAAACTTAGACTGGATTGCATGAACTTGTACTGACCAAGTCGATCAGTTAGAATTGGAATGTTGCCTTTCACGTCGCGCGCTCCGGTAGAGAAAAAGCTGAATGATAATGTTGGGCGAATGTAATTTCTTATTTCACGTTGCTTGCCTGCTTTGCGCAGAGAATCCAATTCTGTTGCAAACACAAATGCCGGAAGTAAAAACATCCAGCAGAAAAATAATATATGTTTCGGTTGTCGCGACGGCATAATTACTTGGGTTTCCCTGGTTCGGGCTTCTTGTTATCCTCTTTCAACATTTGCAACAGTTCTTTCTTGAAATCTTCTTCTGCAACATAAAGCTGCGCAAGTTTTTTTGCAGGAAGAACTTTCTTCAGTTTCTCGTGCATTTCTTTCTGAAGATCAAGATCCTGTTGACGCAAAGTCATTTCTTCATCAGCGAGTTTCATTAATTCTTCTGTTGAAAGCGTTTCTGCTCCGTCTTTTACTTTCTGACGATTCGCTTGCAATTGCTTACGGACTACATCACGTTTGTCTTGAAACTCATTGTAGATCGGCCAGAACTTTTCGGCTTCTTCAGAAGTAAGATTCAGCGCTTTCGTAATGAATGCGACTTTTAATGACTGCACACGTTCTGCTCCCGATGGTGTCGGTTTGTCGCCGCCCGGAGTTTGTGCAATCACAGGCACACCCCACGTCAACAAGAAAAGCAATATGGTATAAACGTGTTTCATTTTATTTTTTATCTCCCGGATCAATTATATCAAGGTTCGAATTGTCATTCATCAAATATTCCATCATACTCTCATTCAAAACTCCCTCATTCTCATCGATCGCTTCATTTTCTGCAACCAGATCCATCAGCATTGTTTCATCCATCATATCCGATTGAGCAATAATCTCATCATCGCCCATTATGACTGCGGGATCGGCGATTAGTTTAATCTGTTCCGGATTTTTATGAGTTTCCACCGCAATTCCCTTCGGGATCTCCATTTGGTGAAGCGTATCGCCAACAATCGGCATTCCCTTGATAATTCTTGGCTGAACTGAATCAATGCCGGCGAATTCATTTTTATCAGGAGAACCATCATTCGTAGTGATCGCGAACCAGCCAAGCCCAATAAGTAATGCGGCAGAAGCTGCAATCGCAACGGGACGAGAATATTTCTTCACATATTCAGCAAAGACAATGATTTTGGTTTTCTGCGAACCAATTTCTCCTTCATTCTCCAGCCGCGCAACAACTTTTCCATGTAATTCAGAGAAGTATCCTTCAGGAACCTCATCTTCGTTGATAGTGTCTTTATCAAGACTAGTTTGCGCAAGAACACGATCGGTAAGGTTGGAGAAATACTTATCAGGCACCACAAATCCTTCTTCTTGCTTCACATTATCGAGTGCAATGTGAACATGAAGTTCATTCTCCATCGATTCGAAATAGGAGAAAGGAACTTCAGGATTTACCTTCGGAAGAATCTCTTCTAACGCAATTCTCGATTCAAGATTGGATCCGAATTCTTCAAAATAGTTTTCAGGAATTTCCAGCCCGGATTCGCTAGGAAGAATTGTTTTTGCTTCAATAATTCCAGGAAGTTCTTCGAAATAATTTTCAGGAACCGTCAAGCCACTTTCAGATGGAATTATTGTTTTTGCAAGTACAATTTCAGTCAGTTCTACAAAGTAATTTTCTGGCACGACAAAACCATCACCACGACTTTTCATTTCGAAAAGAGCAGGACCGTATTTCCGGAGATCATCCGAATCTTGCGGCAGGTTCATATCATTTTCCAATTCACTCACTTTTTTTCATCTAATCATTAAATCATCCTATAATCCTATCATCTTAACGGATATTCTCTTCCGCCGTGCTTCTGATATACACTTCAATTTTTTTCACGGCATGATGATATGACGCTTTCAATGCTCCGACTGACGTTTCAAGAATTACCGACATGTCTTCGTACTTCACATCTTCAAAATATTTCATGGTGAAAACAATTCTCTGTTTCTCCGGCAATTTCTGAATCGCCATTTGAAGCTTTTTCTGGATTTCGTCGCCGCTGAAATTATCTGCACTGTGCAGTTTGTCTTCAACGGTGTATTCAACATCTCCAAAGCGCACAAACAATTCTGCTTTTCTCTGACGAATAAAACTCATTGTTTCATTGGTAGCGATCCGATATAGCCATGTGTATAATTGCGCATCTTCTTTGAATCCATCAAGTCCTTTCCATGTTTTGATGAACGTATTCTGCAAAACATCATCTGTATCATCGTGGTCAACGAGAATTCTACGGATGTGCCAGTACAATTTTTTCTGGTAGCGAGTAACGATCAAACGAAATGCCTGTTGTCGGGATTTCTCTTCCCGAAACATGGCAATTAGTTCTTTGTCGTTTGGTTCGTTCATTGAACTGTTTTCTCGTTCCTTGTCTAACTTCGGCTCCGCTCAGTCTGACAAGGTGTTCTTGTTTCACGCTAGTTGTCATCCTGAGCGGAGTCGAAGGAGACAACTCGTGCGCAACTCGGAACCCGAAACTCTTATCCCTTTCTTCCCACCGCTCTCATCGCTGCATTCACAATGTCTGAAGTGTCTAACCCGTATTTTGTCATCAACTGATCGGGTGTTCCACTTTCTCCAAACGTGTCGTTCACTGCAACCATTTCAAGCGGAGCGGGGAATTCATTTGTGAGAGTTGCCGCGATACTTTCGCCCAATCCTCCCAAACGGTTATGTTCCTCAGCCGAAACCGCGCATTTGGTTTTCCGCACTGAAGATAGGACGGCATTTACATCCAAAGGTTTAATGGTATGAATATTAATAATTTCAGCAGAAATGCCCTTTTCTTTCAAAATTTCCCATGCTTCGAGCGATTTCCAAACCAAATGACCGGTACAAAAAATCGTAACATCGGTTCCTTCTTCCATCACAAGCGCTTTTCCAATTTCGAATTTCTGATCCGCAGGAGTGAAGTTGGCAACTGAAGGTCTTCCAAAACGCAAATAAACCGGACCGTGATGTTCTGCAATTGCAATCGTTGCAGCTTTCGTTTGATTGTAATCGCAGGGATTAATTACTACCATGCCAGGAAGCATTTTCATCAAACCAATGTCTTCCAAAATTTGATGTGTTGCTCCGTCTTCTCCGAGTGTAAGTCCGGCATGCGAAGCGCAGATTTTTACATTCTTGTCGGAATACGCAACAGACTGGCGAATCTGATCATACACGCGGCCCGTTGCGAAATTCGCGAATGTCCCTGCGAAAGGAATTTTTCCACCGATGGTCAATCCTGCAGCAACACCTATCATGTTTGCTTCGGCAATTCCTGCCTGGAAAAAACGATCCGGAAAATCTTTCAGGAATGCATCCATTTTTAATGAACCTGTGAGATCGGCGCAAAGCGCAACCACATTCGGATTACTTTTTCCAAGTTCGTGTAGTCCGGCTCCAAATCCTGAGCGGGTGTCTTTTTTTTCTTTGGCGATGTATTTTTTTTCCATAAATAAATAATTCTCAATTTTCGATTCTCAATTTTCAAAAAAAGAGTTTTGGAAAATTGAGAATCGAAAATAAATCAATTAATATAATTTAACCGTCACCGCACCTCCCGGATCAACCTTAAATTTCCGTTCAGTAGTGTAAATAGTTTCTTTTGCAGATTTTGTTCGAAAGACGACACGATAACTTCCGGGTTGCAAAACAAGATTTTCATTCGTCATCTTGTCGTTCAGATTACAAACCCAAGTCAATGTATTTTTTTCTTCGAGAAAAACTTGCCCG
>CAZBYM010000126.1:0-5788 GCA_964495745.1 uncultured Chryseobacterium sp.
TGCTCTACACTAGCATATTGGCTAAAAACGCGTAAAAATGTACAATTTTGCTAACTTTGCTATTAATTCATAACTCCTTTATGAGAAACAAATTTATTCGTAAGCTTTTCATTTTCTGTGTGCCCTGTTTGATGCTTGGCATGAACAGTTGCAGGATACTCAACTCCAACATAATGCTGGAAGCAGAGAAGAATTTTGCTTATGATGCTCTACAGTTCGATTCCGCAGCTTTCTCAGCAGAGTACAGACTAGCACCTGATGATGTTGTGGAGTTTCGTTTGTTTGCTAATGATGGTTTCAAGATGGTCGATCTCATCAGTGGGGCAGCTTCAGCTGGAAACCCAATTGCCCGACAAGCATTCGAATACACTTTGGATAATACGGGGTCAGTAAAACTTCCAATTTTGGGTATGGTTTTACTGGATAGTATGACACTCAGGGAAGCAGAAACATTTCTCGAAGCACGCTATGCTCAGTATTACGTCAAACCATTTGTTCTACTCAAAGTTGTTAACCGTCGAGTAATCGTATTCCCAGGTGATCCAGGAACTGCAAGGGTTTTAAGTTTGCCAAACTCCAATACAACTGTTTTTGAAGCAATCGCATTTGCAGGAGGTATTTCAGCAAAT
This sequence comes from uncultured Chryseobacterium sp., assembly GCA_964495745.1. GTDB lineage: Bacteria > Bacteroidota > Bacteroidia > Palsa-965 > Palsa-965. Next base: position 630 of record CAZBYM010000126.1, read on the forward strand.
GGTAAAGCCCACAAGGTTACACTCATCAGACAAACGGATGATCCTCACCATCCAAAAGTTTATAAACTGGACTTGTCAAAAATTGAAAATGTGTATCAAGGTAATATTGTAGTTCAGTCCAATGATATCATTTACGTTGAACCTAGAAAGAAATTTGCTTCGAGGACATTACAGGAAATAACACCAATTATGTCGCTGATTTCCGCCGGTCTCACACTTTATTTACTCTTTACGCGCTTCTGACGACATGCTGCAGGCGCAAATGAATGACCGAAACGAGACGTTCGACCGTTACAAGGAACGTCTAACGAATTTCAGTGTGGAGTTCGAGTTCGGACTTTTCATGTTCATTGCAAAAAAGAGCCTGATCTGGATTGCAATAATCATGTTCGCTGCTATTTCTTGCGCATGGTTGTATTTACGGTATTCGCAGAACTATTACTCCGCTTCGTCCATCATTCAAATTAACATCGACAATACTTCGAAAGTGCTTGCCATGAGCAGTCCTTTTGCTGAAGATGTCAATGAAGTGGCTTCTGCAATTGAAGTGATACGTTCGAAGGTATTTCTACGCAGAGCATTGCTAAAACTTCCATTGCAGATTAGTTATTTTGCTGAAGGTCGAATCAAAACAAATGAACATTACAGAAGTTCCCCATACTCGGTATCGTATATAATAAAAACTCCTGCTGCATTTGGCCGAAGAAACGACATCGTCTTTAACAGCGATAACGCGTCAGGAAAAATTACTGCAATCGAGAATGGAGTTCCCGTGGAAGTCCCATTCAAAGAAAATGCGTGGATCGAATTCGCTGATGCTTCGTTCATGGTCACAATCGACAGAACAAAATTGCAAGGAATGCTCACGAATGACGCTGGCGGAAACAAATACTATTTCACGTTAAACGATCCGGAAACACTCGCAGATGTATACGCTCCTCAATTGTCGGTAGCTCTAGTAAATGAAGCCGCGAAAACTGTTCGCATTTCTTTCGAGGTTAATAATCCAATGAAAGCATACGATCTGGCCAATTGCGTTTCAAGTGAATATATCGATTATGATGTAGAACGCCGGAGCGAAAGTTCGAATAAGGTCATTCAGTTTATCGATGAACAGCTAACTCAAGTTACTTCACGGATGAAAGCATCCGAAGATTCAATAGATAAATACAAACGCTTGATGGGTCCTGGCCGTGATCTGGAACTTGAAGCTTTCAATTTTTCCCGTTATGGTTCATTGGAAGCGCAATTAACGGATGTGGAACTTGAACAACAGATCCTTCGTCAAGTCGCCATCAAGCTAGCAGATCCAAAAACGGATGTTGAATCGATTCTGGCGTTGCTTGCAGGAGCTGAAAATGCTCAGGCGCTTCAATTGCCACTTGCTAACTTGTCACGTTTGGTAGGTGAACGCGAAGTAGCACTATTTACAGTGAAAGAAGGAAGCGATGAAATAAAATCTCTCGATTATCAGATTGATGTGCAAAAATCAATTCTGAAGAAAACTGTTGACGCATTGCTTCAGCAAGCAGAAATAAAGAGAGCAGGATTATCTGTGAAGATGAACGGCTATTCGTATCAACAAGGAGCACATCAGATGGATAGCGCGTTCAAGTACGCTGAAATGCAGAGGTTGTACGAGATCAATGAAAAATTTTTCAATCTTCTTCTTGAGCGAAAAACAGAATATTCGATTTCCGAAGCAGGATTCACGGCCAAACATGTGGTCCTTGAAAAAGCAATGGTTCCAGGCTCTCCAATACGTCCTGCGAGCAAGGCAACAATTATTACATGCGTGCTGATTGCAACACTCGCGAGCATCATTCTCGTAATCATACGTTACTTGTTACACGATACAATCAACAGCCTGAACGAAATCCTGCGGCATACAAATGCTTCAGTCAGCGCGTTGGGAATTGTTCCGAAATACAAACATGATATTCCTATTTCTCAGTTGATCGTCGACAAAAATCCAAAGTCTTTGATCTCTGAGGCTTTCCGATCGTTGCGAACCAATCTTCAATTTATTGACAATACAACTGGACCAAAAATTCTTGCTGTAACTTCTACTATTTCAGGTGAAGGCAAAACATTTGTGGCGATTAATCTAGGAGGAATCATTGCGTATTCTGGAAAAAAAGTAATCATTATTGACTTGGACATGCGAAAGCCAAAAATTCACCTTGGTTTTAATGTTCCAAACGACAGAGGAATGAGCACTCTTCTTATTGGTAGAGATACTGTGGAAAGTTGCATACGAAAAAGCACGTTCGACAATCTCCATTTTATTACCGCAGGTCCTATTCCTCCTAACCCATCGGAATTAATTATTAGTGACCGCATGACTGAACTTCTAGAAGAATTCAAGAAGACGTATGATGTAATCATTGTGGATAACCCGCCGGTCGGATTGGTAACAGATGGAATACACATATTCCAGAAAGCCGATTACCCCATATATATTTTCAGAGCTGAATATTCCAGAAAGAATTTTGTTCAGATTGTAGATCGTTTACACAACGAGAATGGTATCCGTAAACTGGCTGTCGTATTGAATGGAGTTGATGTTGAACGAAAATCTGCAGGATCAGCGTACGGTTATGGCTATGGATATGGCTATGGATACGGGTACGGATATTACGACGAGCAAGTAAAACAAAAGTCCCGAGGTTTTTTCGCAAGACTATTATCAAAAAAATAAAGTGGAAGTAGTAAAGTCAGAAATTCCCGGATTGGTAATTCTTAAGCCACGCGTATTTAGTGATGACCGTGGTTCTTTCTGGGAAACTTACAACAAAAGTGTATTTCAATCGTTGGGCCTGGACGTTAATTTCGTTCAGGATAACCAATCTGTTTCAAAGGTTAATGTTGTACGTGGATTACATTTTCAAGCGCCTCCACATGCTCAAGCAAAACTCGTGCGCGTCTTAAACGGTGCTGTTTTGGATGTTGTTGTTGATATTCGTAAAGGCTCACCAACTTATGGACGACACGAAAGTGTTTTATTAAGCGCAGAAAATAAATTACTCTTCTTCATTCCTGCTGGATTCGCACATGGCTTCGCTGCACTTGAAGACAATTCGGTATTTCAATACAAATGCTCTGCCCAATATAACAAAGAGAGTGAAGGATGTTTGCAATGGAATGATCCCACTTTGAATATTGCATGGGGAGTCAAGAATCCAATCATTTCATCTAAGGATTCAACAGGCTCAATTTTTGAAAATTTTGAAAGTCCATTTGTCTTTTAGAATTATCAGCTTCAACACTTTACAGGAATACCCTTCAATCAATAGTTTATAGCTGTTGATACATCAATCAAGGGCTCATTATCTGTATCTTTGCGGCACTAACGCAACTCGCGATGAGCAGTAATTACATCCTGATTTACGCAGGATTCTTCATTTCAGCCATCGTCATTTCTTTAATGATGAACGGACTTTTCCTTCGATTCTCCAGAAATCTGGGAATACGAATTGAGGGCGATCTTATCCGTTGGTCTTCTACCCAAAAACCTTCTCTGGGCGGAATTACATTTTTCTTCCTGTTTCTGATTTCAATCGCGTGCTATTCCATCTTCTTTCCATATAAGTTCATTCCGCTCGATAAACCCATGCTTGGAATGATGGGATCCGTTACGCTTGCATTTCTAATGGGCCTCGCCGATGATGCGTACAACACAAAACCGCTTCTCAAATTCATCGTGCAGTGTATTTGTGGAGTGATTGTCGCTTCAACAGGACACCTCATTGAAATTACGTCGAACGAATACATCAATATTGCTTTCACTGTTGTCTGGGTTGTTGGTTTGATGAATTCGATCAACATGCTTGACAATATGGATGCAATAACAGCTATTGTTTCCTTGTTCATTTTGCTGCAGGCATTTCTTGTTCTCGTGCTCAGCCAGGATTATTACAACACGCACATGATCGTGATCATTGGTGTATCAGGAGCCTTGCTGGGATTTCTGTTTTACAATTGGCATCCATCTCGACTATTTATGGGTGATACAGGAAGTCAATTCCTCGGAATAGTTCTTGCCATAATTGGAATTCAATATTTCTGGAATCATCCTGACATTGATAACACATACGATCGTTCAAAGCAATTGATTTGCGTGGGGATTGGTTTCCTGATTCCAATTGTAGATACGGGCACAGTGGTCATCAACCGTTTGCTCAAACGGAAATCACCTTTCATTGGAGGAAAAGACCACACTACGCACCACCTTTCCTATTTGGGCATGAGTGATAGTCAGGTGGCGATGACATACGCAGGAATCTCAATGGTTTCGACAATTCTCATTGTTGTCATTCAGAAATCCTTGACTACATGGAACTGGAAATACATAACGGGATTCATTCTCTACATGCTCGCAGTTGCAGTCACTCTCTATTGTGTTACTCGGTATTCCAAACCACCACAGAAGGATGAAAAAGAGAAGTGAGAATTTTGTGCTGTTTTTGAAACGATGGTATAAACATCTTCTTGCGATTCCGTCGCTCATGCTATTGGTCATCCTTATTAAGATTTTCAATTTCTCAGTGAATGAAACTGTTTCTGATGAAGATTACAGAACGTACTTTACATCGAATTACAAAGTGTTCGGTATCACAATTCCAAAGGATATAAATTTTTGTGGCGAACAAATTCCAATTAATGATTTCACAGTCTATGAGTCACTCGAACGTGAACTTCTTGTAAATACCTACTGGCAATCACAAACCGTTTTACTTCACAAAAGAGCGAGCCGTTGGTTTCCGGTCATAGAACCTATTCTCGCAAAAAATGGAGTGCCTGATGACATGAAGTATCTTGCCTTGGCAGAAAGCGGATTAACGAATGCTGTTTCTCCACAGAAGGCCACGGGTTTCTGGCAAATTATGGAAGTTACTGCACGACATTATGATCTTGAAATCAGCGAAACGGTTGACGAGAGATACGATGTAGAAAAATCAACTGAAGCTGCATGCAAAGTTCTACTCGATGCGTACAAGCGATATGGAAATTGGACCATGGCTGCTGCGTCATACAATTTGGGAATGGGAGGAATTGACAAACAAATTGCAAAGCAGAAAACGGATAGTTACTACAGTCTGTTTCTGAACGAAGAGACTGCACGATACATTTATCGAATTGTTGCTATCAAAGAAATT